>NZ_BLJA01000001.1:3736092-3921258 GCF_019972295.1 Geobacter sp. AOG2 | reverse complement strand
GGCTGCAGATCCACCCGATCAAGGCCCAGGACAACCAGCAGCAATGCTACCGCTGCCACGACCAGAAATACTGCACGGCCTGCCACAGCAAACTGCCCCAGAGCGGCCTGAAGTCACTGGGTTTCGTATCGCACCGGACCCAAGTCTCGGATACGGTGGGAGAACAGCGCTGGGGATTTGAGCATGGCCGCGAGGCACGGCGGAATCTGCAGGCCTGCCAGACCTGCCATGAAGACGGCTCGACCTGCAAAAAGTGCCACAGCTCGTCGACGAGGACGGACCCGCTTACAGGCAATATGATTAGAAGCGGTGCCAATCCGCACCCGAGGGGCTTCAAGGCCGGCAACTACAAAGACAAAAGCGGCGGCAAGGTGTGCTTGCAGTGCCACCAGTCGGGGACGTTTTAGCCATTATTACACTGTAATTATCTCAAGAAGGAGGAGAATCCATGCAGATCAAGAAGTCGAGTGTCATGTTACTGCTTTCGTTGTCCACGGCGGCGTTCCTTAGCGGTTGCGGCGCCAGCAGCAAAGAAGCGGGCGTGCTCCCCAGCGATGTAGCCAAGGTCAGTGAGTCCGCCTGCGCCCAGTGCCACGGTTCTGCCGTCAGTTCGGTCACCGGCGTATCGTTCTATGAGACCTTTAAGGATTCCGCCCATTTCACCGACAACATCGGTTGCCAGGATTGCCACGGCGGCGGTTCCCAGCATAACGGCGTCGGCCCCATGCCCTACGCCAATCCGGATCAGGCTGGCCGGTGCGTCACGTGCCATACCGCTGCCGAGAAAATTGTCGATGCTGACGGAGTGCAGATAATGACGAAAAAACATTTCGGCATTGATGCGTCGGGCAACGCGACCAGCCTGCTCGACCCGGCCGATCCCACCTCCGAGGCTCCCTATGCCACCTACGTCACTTCGACCAGCAAGAACAACTGCCGCCTGTGCCACGACCCCCACGCGGCCATTACCCCGCAGCACAGCCAGTGGGCGGAGACCGGCCATGCCTCGACGGACAAGCCCGTATTCCGGCAGTTCGACTCCGGCAACGGCGTCAAGGGCGGCTGCGGACTCAAGTGCCACACCACCACGGGATTCAAGACCTTCATCGGGAACCAGTCCGCGACCCTCAAACCCTTCAAGACCGACCCCAACGATACGACCATGGAAGTTATCCGCTGTGATGCCTGCCATCAGGATTATTCCTGGAAACGCAACAAAGTGAGCGGTGGAGCGATCATCATACCGTTTACCGCCACCAACGGGTTGACGTCTCTGCCGGCAGCCGGCGATTCCAATCTGTGCATGGGGTGCCATATCGGGTTTTACTCAGGTACGGTGATTGCCGATGCGACAAGTGTGGACGGGGTAAAATTCGAAGCATTCAGCCCTCACTACAAAGCGTCCGCCTCGATCATGTACGAAGTGAACGGTTACGAGTTCCAGGCCCATTCCGCCTATACCAATACCGGTTTGAAACACAATACTCCCGGTACCCTTGGTAACGGCGCCCTCGGCTTTGGAACCCAGAGTGGCGCCTGCGTGGTGTGCCATATGTGGGTTGACGGCACCAATCAAAACTCTCACGTCATGGAGCCGGTAACCTATACGAACCTGGCCGCGACCGCCAACGGCCGCAACAAGATCGATGCGAACATCGGCGCCCTGACCGCATCGGCTGTCTGCGCAGCATGTCACACGGGATCATACGCCATTACCGCAGCCTCCCTCGACAGCGCCAAGCAGCAATTCAAGGCCGAGCTTGACGCCCTCCAGGCGGCCATCGCCGCCCGCGGCATATCGTTCGACCCCATTGACGGACCACATTATTTCAAGGATGCTACAACAGATCAGACCCTCTCTACCGGTAGCAGGTATGCAGTCAATTGGACCAGCGTCGCACCAGACGCAAACGGCAAGCATATGGCCGGCGCGGCCTACAACCTGCTCGTGTTGCTCAAGGATTCCGGGGCCTACGTGCATAACAGCAGATATACGCACACCCTGCTCTACGACTCGCTGGACTACGTGGTCAACGGAGCGCTTACCGGCACCCTCGGGGCACAAGGGGCGACGCTCACGGTGGGCGGCACGGGCGTAACCGTAGCCAACCCTTTCAACGGCGCGTCCAGGCCGTAAAAGACGTCCGATACAACCAGGATGGGCGGCGCAAAAGCGACCCGAGCCGCCCGGAACAAACAGAAGCCGCTAAGCACCTGAACCGGGGTGTTTAGCGGCTTCGCCATTTTCACCGGGCTTTACGGGCGTGTCCCTCACAACGGGCGGCGCGGGCCACGGCCTGCCGCCTTCAGCCGCCCTTGAACCGGCCGGCCACGAATTCGCGCTTGAGATATGGAGCGGATGGTCTTACAATCCTCTAATTTCCTCTCCGGGATGGGCATTGCCACGGGGGCATTCTTCACATTTCAGGCAGGTGCGGCATGGACGATTCCGCAACACAACGAAAACAGTCCGGCAATCAGGTGAGACCTGTGCGCCGATACGCATTGATCGTGGCGCTGGCATGGACGGCGGCGATTGCCGGCTCCTTCGCGTGGTACTACCGGCTGAACGAACAACAACTGCTGGCGGTCAGCAAATCCAAGGCGGTGGTCGCCTTCGAACGCGACGTCCTCTACCGTCAGTGGGTCTCCAAACAGGGGGGCGTCTATGTGCCCGTCTCCCCGTCCCTGCCGCCCAACCCTTTGCTCGGCCATGTGCCGGAGCGCGACATCACCACCCCTTCGGGCAAACCGCTCACCCTGGTCAACGCCACCTATCTGCTGCGAAAGGTCTTCGAGACCAATGGCAAAAACGAGGCCGGGGGATACGGCCATCTGGTCAGCCTCAACCCGCTCAACCCTGAAAACCGCCCGGACCCCTGGGAGGAAAAAGCGCTGCGCAGCTTTGAGCGGGGAGCCAGGGAGGTCAGCGAGATCCAGACGATTAACGGGCGCGTCTACATGCGCCTGATGCGGGTGTTTGTTACGGAAAAAAGCTGTCTGAACTGCCATAGCCGCCAGGGCTACCATGTGGGGGATATTCGCGGCGGGATGGGGGTGACCGTACCGATCAGCGATATCATGGAGGCCAACCGCCCGCGAGTGATCGGCGGGATGGCCGGCCACGGCCTGATCTGGATACTGGGGCTGGGAACGCTCTGGTTCGGCTCACGCAAGCTTTGCAATAATGTGACGGCCTTGCAGCAGAGCGAGAAAAGCCTGCAAAAACAGACGGAACAACTGGAACGGCTGAGTGCGGAACTCGTCGCCAAGAACTGGCAACTGGAAGCCATGACCCTCCAGGACGCGCTGACCGACCTGGCCAACCGGCGCTGTTTCGACGAAACCCTCGACACCGAATGGGCGCGCGCCGCCAGGACCGGACAACCGCTGGCGCTGCTCCTGCTCGACGTCGATCATTTCAAGGAATACAACGACCGGTACGGCCATCAGGCGGGCGACGAATGCCTGAGGAGCGTCGCCCAGGTCCTGCGGGCGGGAGCCCGGCGGGTAAGCGATCTGGCCGCGCGCTACGGTGGCGAGGAATTCGTCGTCATCGCCGCCGACACCGATACCGCGAGCGCGCTGTACCTGGCCGAATCCATGCGCAAACAGATCGAAGGGCTGGCCATTTCCCACGAACAGACGGACCTGGGACATGTCAGCATCAGCATCGGCGTCGCGGTCGTGATCCCGGACGAGCGGCTGGAGGCGGCGGAGCTGGTGCGCATGGCCGACGACGCGCTCTACCGCGCCAAGAACGGCGGGCGCAACCGGGTCGAACTGGTCGCCCCCAGCGTCCAAGCATCCCCCCGAAAGGGCGACGGGACGGCCGAAGACCAGCCCTTGATCCAATTGGCCTGGAAACAGTCCTATGCCTGCGGCGAGCCGGCCATAGACGAAGATCACCGCAAACTGTTCCGGCTGGTCAACACCCTGTTCACCCGCGCGATCATTCGGGATGCGGACCCGGAACGGTTCAACGAGGCGTTCGACGGGCTTCTGTCGCACGCGGCGGATCACTTCACCCAGGAGGAGGAAATCCTGCGCCGCCACGCCTACGAAGACGTGGACGAACATGCCGAGCAGCACCGCCTGCTGGTGGAGCACGCTCTCAAACTGCGGCTTCAGGCGGACAAAAGCGGGGTCTCGGCCGGCGAGCTGATCGACTTCCTGGTCAATGAGGTGGTGGTCGGCCACCTGCTGCGCACGGATTTGGCCTTCTACCCGCTCTTCGCGCCGTCCGGGCAGGGGACCGCCTGAGGCACGGGGCGGCCTAGTGCTCCCGGTGCGGCTTATGTGCTGCCTGTTCCCGTATTTCCCGCATCTGTTCATCATAACAGTCGGGGCAGACTCCATGGCTGAACTGGGCTTCGGAATGTTCGGATAGGTACGTTTCCAGTTGCTGCCAACTTTTTTCGTCCTTACGTATTTTCTTGCAAAAACTGCATATCGGAATGATGCCTTTCAGCGTTCGGATTTCGTCCAGTGCATTTTTCAACGACAGAATAACGTCTTCAAGGTCCGACTGCGCTCCCTTTCTCAACTCGATTTCCTTATTGAGAGCCCCGTTCGTTTCACTCAATTCATTAAATATCAGTCGATAAGGATCTTCTATCCCTGTTGTCACAATCGCATGGTACGTCATTAAAAAGGCAAAGAACTTTAAATAATGACCGACGAGATTGGATATTCCATAGTTATCACTATAAAAAGTAAACGCCACTTCAGAGACAATCGTATAGAGTATGGATAGCAGGATATACTTGTAGACTTTACCGGTAAAATACATCTTATTCTTCATAAGAACAGCAATACTGGCCACAAGTATGGCACAGATGATATATTCGCTATATATTTTGAACTCGGTCAATCCCTGTCCTTCCACAAAACAGACAGGAAATATCTTCCAATAAAATATACTTGCTATCAACAGACCCGTAATACACAAATATCCCATGAATATACTATTATAATTTATATTTTTACCCTTTTTCAGAAGAATGAACGCCGATAGCATCGTTATGCTTTCAAGATATCTGGCTGCTATCCACAGTTGATTCGCGTAATAATCATAATCAGTAAATATCGGCATCCCCTTATAGGAAAGCGTATGCAGCAAATCCAATGCTGCGACAAAAATACATGATATGCCGACAGTAATGAGATAGGGGTTCTTGATATACCGTACCGAGTTCCAGGTAATGATAAAAACGGTAGAGGCAATAACGATGCTGAATAATTCAATAATGCTGTGGAACAGCAGATAGTTTACCTTAGTCGTCAAATACAGGCCGACGATCACCGCGCAGATAAAAACCCAGTACATCTGTTTGCTATGTCCGATGGAACTCGTTCCTGTATTTTCCATATGTTCTCCGTCGTGTATTTGTCTAACGGTATGCGGGTGGAGGCAACGTATTCAACTTTTGGAGACTCATTTGAGCCATCTTTTCTATTAAATTTCTCAAGCTCCCTTCTACCTCCGCAACAACAAATTTTCAACAATAAAATCAGTGTGTTAAAAATATCAACCTAAACCAGCCGCGCCATCCTTCGGAAAATCCGGCCCCGCCGCCAGCGGCCGAAGGCGGTAACCTGCCACTATCATGGAGCAAATTTTGGTGGTCCTCCCCCCTTGACACGCAAAAAATGCGTACTTATTTTTTGCTCAGAAAATCACGTGTCGAAAGGAGGTAATTCACATGGCAACCTGGGATGTATTCAAGGAGTTGGACAGTCTGAGAAGGGAGATCGACGAAGCGTTCCGTGGCGCGGGCTTGAGCCGGCCGTTCGGTCCCACATTCCTTTCGCCGGTGACGACCCGGCGCTTCCCCCTGGTCAATTTCAGCGAGGATGAGGGGCATGTCTATGTCGAGGCGTTGATTCCCGGCGTCGATCCGAAGGATGTGGACCTGTCCGTGCTGCGGAACACGGTGACCATCGGCGGGGAGCGCAAGCCGTTCGCGGAGAAGGAGGGGCAGGTCGTGCACCGCACCGAGCTGGGCTCCGGCAAGTTCTCCCGCACCATCGAACTGCCGGTGGACATCGACCCCGAAAGGATCACGGCCCAATGCAAGGACGGCATCATGCTGATCACCCTGGCCAAGGCCGAACATGCCAAACCCAAAAAGATCGATATCAAACTTTCGTGATTTCAAACGGACCGATACGGAAAGGAGGCAAGCAATCATGGCAGCCAACAGCCTTACGGAAAGAAACGACGAACAGAACGTGCAGGCCCGCGAAGAGACGCGGTCCAATGAGCGCTATATCCGCCCGGCGGTGAACATCATCGAGGACGCGGAAGGCCTGGTCCTGACCGCGGATATTCCGGGCGCGGCGAAAGAGTCGCTGGATATCAACGTGGAAAAGGGCATCCTGACCATCAGCGCCCCGGCACGGCACAATGTGCCCGGCGCCTCGGCCTACCGGGAGTTCGAGCTGGCCAATTACTACCGCCAGTTTACCATTCCCGAGAGCCTGGACCAGGAAAAGGCCCATGCCGACTATGCGAACGGCATCCTGACCCTGCGGATACCCAAGGCCGAAGCGGCCAAACCGAAGCGGATCTCCGTCCAGGTCGGTTGAGAGCGGGGGCTGCGGAGGCGGCGACCGCCCCGAACCGGCGCCCGACGGGCGCCGGTCTCCCGAACAACGATCCGGGATGTTTCGAGGGCCGCCCGCTGCGGCCCTCGCCGGTTTCGGGGCGCTGCCGGGGATTGCCCGCGGGCCCGCTCTTGCGGCGGCAGTGGGGCGTGGTATGCTTTACTTCATGAAGGACGATAAAGAGTTTTAGTATCCGGCGAGAGAGAAGATCATGGCAACGTACCAGGATTACTATGCCACCCTCGGCGTAAGCAGGACGGCGACCCAGGAAGAGGTGCAGCGGGCATACCGCAAGCTGGCCCGCAAGTATCATCCCGACATCAACAAGGACAGCTCCGCCGAGGAAAAGTTCAAACAGATCAACGAAGCCTACGAGGTGTTGGGCGACCCGGAAAAACGGGGCAGGTACGACCGTTTCGGCACCGACCGGGAAGCGCAGTTCGCCGGACGGGGGCAGCAGGGGGGCGACGACGTCCGGTTCCATTTTTCCAGCGCCGATCCGGGCCAGTTCAGCGATTTCTTCCAGAACCTGTTCGGCGGCGGATGGCATTTCGGCGACGAGAGCGAAGCGGCGGACGGCGGCGTCAGGAGACGGCGGGGCCGCGACCATGAAACCGCCATCACCATCACGCTGGCCGACGCCTATCACGGCGCCCGGAAAAGCATCGAACTCGAACGGGTGGAAGTGGACAAGAGCGGCAAGCCGGTCAGGACCAGGCGCAGCTATGACGTCGCCATCCCGCCCGGCGTGACCGACGGCTCCCTGGTCCGGCTTGCCGGGCAGGGCGGCAGCGGCAGCGGCGGCGCGGATGCGGGCGACCTGTTCCTCAGGGTCGGAATCCAGCCCGACAAGCATTTCACCCTGAGCGGCCACGACCTGGCCACCACGGTCGACATCTCCCCCTGGGAGGCGGCGCTGGGAGCCAAGGTGCCGGTGCCGACCATGGACGGGCGGATCAATCTCACCGTGCCGGCCGGCACCCAAAGCGGCCAGGCCTTACGGGTGCGGGGCAAGGGAATGCCCGTCGCCTCCGGCGGCCACGGGGATCTGCTGGTGCATGTGCGTATGGTGGTGCCGAAGCACCTCTCGGCCAGGGAACGGCATCTTTTCGAGGAATTGGCCAAAGAATCGCATTTCGACCCGCGGACGTGACCGAGGACCGCTATGACTGCACAACAGTATGAAATCATCATCAGCAGACGGCACGAGCTGGTCTCCATGCCGGGAATCACCATCAACGAATTGAGCAGGTTGTGCGAATGCCACCTGTCGGTGGCGAAGCGGCTCTTCTCCATCGGCCTCATCGAACCGCTGGCGGCGGGGAGCACCCTTCTGTTCGACCGGAGCGCCGTGGTCAGGGCCCGGAAAGCCCTGCGCCTCAAGCGCGACCTCGGCCTCAACTTCGATGCCGTGGCCCTGGTCATGGAGTTGTTGGACCGTATCGACGACCTTGAACGGAGACGTTGAGGGCCTCCCCTACCCCCTCCCCTCGACCGCCATCTGCCGGATCGACGGAGCCGCCGCGGAGATCGAGCTGCACGGGTCACGGTACCCCGGAAAGCTGGAGCGGATGACCGGGCGCCAAAGAGACGGCCCCCGGCATGGGGCGATTCGCCGTATGCCGGGGGCCCCACTTCCGCCTTGAACGCTCCGTATCGACCGGGGCTAACGGTTTTCAGGCATAAGCGACCTTGGACTCGTTTTTGACATTCTCCAGGTGTTCGACTATTTCGACGGAAATGTCCTCGACCTGTTCCAGCAAACGCTCGGCCTCTTCGCTCATGCCCCTGTTGTGCAACTCCACCGCCTCCCTGGCGATACGGTGAATCCGCTCGTGCGGCTCGTCCATGATCCTGAAACTCCTGGAGGAGCCGCACAGTTTCTGCCCGGTGCTGAAATACCACTTGCCGAAGCGGCAGTTTTTATGGTCGGGCAGCGATGACGCCTGGATCTTCTCCCGGTTGTCGATGCACTTCACGATGCGGTTGACAAACGCGACATGGTCGGATTTTGCCGTATCCAGGATCAAGAGCGGGCTTTCGTTGACCTTGAATGTGGCCGCCGTCTTCTTGAGCCCTTCCGAAGCGCTTTGCAGTTGTTCGACCTTGCTGTTCATATGCTGCGTCGTGCGGTCGAAGTTTTCCACGGAACAGGTGATGGCGCCGATATTGCCGACGATCTCGCCCGTGGTGGCGCTTTGTTCCTCCGCGGCGGTCGCTATCTGGCTCACCTGCATGGTGAGCGAGGAGATCCGGTCCAGGATCGTATCCAGCGCTTCCCGGGAACGGGCCGATTCGGCAATCCCCTTTTCCACCTCCGAGGCCCCTTCCTCCATGATCGACACGGCCTGTTTGGTTTCCAGCTGGATGTTCTTGATCATCTCGGCGATTTCTTTGGTGGCTCGCGTCGTGCGCTCGGCAAGCGCCCTCACCTCGTCGGCCACGACCGCGAAGCCGCGCCCCTGCTCCCCGGCGCGGGCCGCCTCGATGGCCGCGTTCAATGCCAGCAGGTTGGTCTGGTCGGCGATATCCTCGATGGTCCCGACGATGGCGCCGATCTGGTCCGAGCGGCTCCCCAGCGCCGTCACCGTCCGGGCCGCTTCGTGCACCTTGCCCGATATGGAATTCATGGCGTTTACGGACTGCATGAGTATGGCCGTGCTGTCCGCCGCCGACTGGTTGGCGCTCGCCGCCGCCTCGGCCGCCACGGTGCAACTGTGGGCGATGTCTCCGGCGGTTGCCGACATCTCCTCGCTTGCCGTCGCCACCGCCGTGGATTGCAGCGCTATCAGCCGGGAGCCCCTGCTGATCCGTTCCGATTCTATGCCGAGCTGCCCGCCGTAGGCCTCCACGCACGTGGCCTGCTCCATGACCTCTTTGCTTATCCTCTCCAGCTTGTCCCAGGCCTCGTTGAACAGTTCGGCCATCCGCCCCAGTTCGTCCCGCGAGGTCACGGCAACGCGGCTGGTGAGGTCCCCCTCCCCGTGGGCCACATCGTACAGATTGCCGAGGATGCCTTGAAGGCGTCTGTCGAGGCCGCGCGCAATGAGCACCATCCCGGCGGAAACCAACAAGGCCGCCGCCGCGAGGATGGCCACAATGACGGCAAGCGTTTTCGAGCGGGCCGCGTCGATCTCCTTAATCTTCTCCGCGCTGAGTTTCTCCAGATCCGCCGCTATCGTGTGGCTTGCCGCTTTGTATTCCCGCCACTTCGGGGTTTCCCGCTCCTTGAGGAGGGCCGTTGCCTCGGCGATGTTCCCCTGGGTGGCCAGTTCGATAACCTGGCGCTTGAGGATTATGCCCTCATCCCAGAGGGCGCGCGCGGACTTGAGCTGCGGGGCCAGGGCGGTCCCCCCGGCGAGATTCGACAGCTTCCCGAACAAATCGTCGTAATCCGCCACGGCCTTTTTGAAATTATCCAGAGCCTTCCGGTCCGTCGGGCTGATGATTATATTGCGGGTCGCCTGCTCCGTCTGAAACCCCTGTGCATAAAGCTGCTCCACCTGAAGGTTCATCGCGGCATAACGGTTGCGGTATTCGTCGAAAAGCTTCGAATCCATCCTCATCCCCACAACATAGCAGACTATTGCGGCGATAAGCAGGGCCGAGGCCACGCCCCCCACCAGGGTAAACTTGGTCACCAGGCGCAAGTTGCTGAAGAAACTCATAATCCTCCCCTCGAATCGGTCGATGATCGGCGATATTCCGTAAGAGCCCCAAACCGGTTTTTGCTCGTTCCGGTGTATGCAGCATACAAGTATACACAAATATAATGACTGTCAAGTGAACTGCTTACACGTTTTAGCTTTCTGTTTATACGTTATAACCTTATTTATATTTCCGTTGCAACCGGGGAAAATGCGGCGGACGCGGCGGGAATAAAAAAAGGGCGCTCCTGAACGGGCGCCCTTTTTGTGTACGTACGACCGGTGGGATCAGTCGTCGTGGTGCTGTTTCCTGCCGTTCGCCTTCAGCGGCCGGTAGATCACGTTGCGCACGGCGCTGCCGCTGTTGCCCGCCTGATCCGTGGCGGTGACGGTGATGGTGTACTTTTTGGCGGCGGTGAAGGTAAGCCGCTGCTGGAACCAGCCGTTCTCCACCTCGGGGGTGTAGGTGGCGCCGTCCACGGCGACGGTGACCGCCACCTGTCCCTGGGGATCGGCGACCTTGCCCCGCAGGTAGATGCGCTGGTGGCTGGTGACCGTATCCTGGCTCGGATAGGTGATCGCCAGGTTGAGATCGGTCCCGGTGGGGGCGCTGTAGGTCACGGTCCGCTTGACGCTGGAACTGTTGCCCGCCTGATCCGTGGCGGTGACGGTGATGGTGTTGACCCCTTCGGCCAGGTTGACGGAGGTGGTGTAGGTGGTGCCGCTGATGGTGGCGGCCTGGGGGGCGTCGCTGTTGACGGCCACGGCAACCGTGGAGGTCTCGCTCACGGAGCCGGTCACGGTCACGAGCTGCACCGCCGTGGTGCTGTTGTCGGCCGGGGCGGAGACCGTGATCGCCGGGGCGGTCGGATCATAGGTCACGGTGCGGGTGTCGCTCTTCTGGATTCCGGCGCTGTCCAGGGCAACCACCGCAATGGTGTTCGCCCCCGCCTGCAGGGTGACGACGGTGCTAAACGAGCCGTCCGCGGCCACGGTAACGGCCTGGCCGTTGACGGTGACCGACTGGATGGCGACCGTGTCGGTGACCGTGCCGCTCACGTTGAGGGTCGGGTTATTGGTGAACGAGCCGTCGGCCACGGTGGAAACGGTCAGGACCAGGTTGGCGGCAGCAGGGGCGGAAACGGCCACCGTGGCGCTTTTGGCCGCGGAGACGTTGCCCGCCGCATCCTTGGCCCAGGCGTAGAAGGTGACGCTGCCCGCAGCCGGGGCGGTCGCGCTGGCGGGGGCGGTCGCGGTCCAGCCCGCAGCGCTTGCGGCCGGGGCCGTGGCGCTGGTGGTGATCAGATAGCCGGTGACCCCCGTGTTATCCGTAGCGCTCAGGGCACTTACCGGCACGGTCAGGCTCGCGGCCGTGGCCGGGAGGGTAAAGGCCGTGACCGTGGGCGGCGTGGTATCCGGGAGGGTGATGGTCACGCTGGCGCTGACGCCGGCCGACACATTACCCGCCGCATCCTTGGCCCAGGCGTGGAAGGTGACGCTGCCCGCGGCCGGGGCGGTCGCGCTGGCGGGGGCGGTAGCGGTCCAGCCCGCAGCGCTTGCGGCCGGGGCCGTGGCGCTGGTGGTGATCAGATAGCCGGTGACCCCCGTGTTGTCCGTGGCGCTCAGGGCGCTTACCGGCACGGTCAGGCTCGCGGCCGTGGTCGGGAGGGTGAAGACCGTGACCGTGGGCGGCGTGGTATCGGCCGGGGAGGTGACGGTGAACGAATTGGTGCTCACGGTCTGGTAGCCGTGGTCGGCGTTAGTGGGATCGTCGGTCCAGCCGGAACCGAAAGACGCGGAGCCTGCATCATACCTGTTGCCGTACCACGCCACCTTCCAGGTATAGGTGCCCGCCGTGGCCGGCGCGGGGGCGCTCAGGGTCGTCGGCAGGGTGGCGGAACTCCCCATGTCGCTGGCATTGCCCGTGGACCGGGCCAGCTCCACCTGGTTCTGGTCGTAGAGGACCGCCCGGACCCAGCCGCTGCGGTAGCCGCCGCTGATGGTCACGGTGACGGTGGCGCCGGGGGCGTAGCTGGCCGCGTCGGTGGCGCCCTTCACGTTGATATCGCTCTTCGCGCTGCTTGAGTGGGTGCCGTGGGCGTGGCAGCCGTTACAGGTGGCCGCGGCCGACGTATGGCAGCCGGAACAGCCCTGACTGGTGAAATAACTCGATTGGGCCCGCGACTCCCGGCCCCCTATCTGCAATGCCGCAACAAGTGCCAGGGTAAAGATGAAAAACAATACCGCTTTGCCGCCGATCTTCATGCGATCTCCTTGTGCCGCTGTTTCCACGGCTTGACGTTGACTCATGCCTTCCCGATCCTGCATCTCCATGCGTGCTCCTTTCGCCGGTTTCCCGGGTTGCGGCCACAAAAAAAGCCGGGGCCGAATATCGTGTGATATTTCGGCGACCCGGCTGTCTCGGTGAGACCCTGTAGGCTTTCCGCCCCATCCTCGCGGATGGTTTAGTATTTTCGTGTATCCGGTGCTGCTCTGAAAACGATTTTGTTCAGGTTACAAAACCATACAAAAATAATCAAGAACTTTTTCAACTTTTGTTGACTCGGCGGCATAATGGCGGCGCGGCGACTGCTTTTCCCCCTACCCTATGCCTTGCCCCTGGCGGATTCGCTTACCTTTTCGGTGGCGCTTTCCTGGGCTTCCAGGGCCGCCGGGTCGCCGTCGCTGGCTAACTGCCGGGCTTGCGGGGAGATGGTGACCGTATCGGTTTTCGGCGCCTGTTGCGGGGCCCTGGCGGCCTGCTGCACCGCCGGAGCCGTGTAGGCGGCGGTCACGGTGCCGGTTGTTATGGGCGATATGGTCATGTGAATACCCTCCTTATGCTCCATTTATTAACGTGTATTTATCTTATCGGCATTCCAAACAGGATGTAAAGGACTTTTTTTATCTTTTTTGGTTTCGGCCAAAAGTCGCTTTCGGGAGCGCCGTCCAGAGAGTACGCGCACGTATACCGTATATACCCTGTTCCAAGGCATGCAACCTATTGTTTTTATGATCAATAAATGTTACACCGGTACCACATTGCGGTAGTAACGGGAGAGATGTCTGCGCGGCTGAGGACCGCTTCCCCGGCACCGCCGCGATATGACGCGCACTTACGTGATCGCCGTCAACATACGAACGCGGGAACTCCATCCGTGCGAGAGGTACACATCATGTCATTCCTGTTGAACATCTATTTGCGGTTCACCATACGGACCCGCATCCTGGTTCTCTGCATTTGTTACAGCTTCTGCATTATCGCCGCCGTTGTTCTCGGCCGCTCCTTTTCCCTGACCTTGTCCATCATCTCCACGGCAATATTCGTCGTGCTCGGCATGTTCTTTTGCTTTCTGCTCTTTTGGACGATTCATAACGGCTTGAGCAGGATAAACGGTTATCTGGCCAATATAACGGCGGGCGACCTGACGCAAACCATAGCCGCCCGGAACAACAACGAGATCAGCGTGATCATCAGGTCCATAAACAATTTGCAGGAGACCATGCGCACCATGATCTCGCAGATATCCCACACCTCCGAGCAGGTGGCGAACGCTTCGCACACCCTCAGCAGCAATGCCGCAAGAATCGCCTCAAGTTCCGAGCGGGTCGCTTCCCAGGCCGCGAGCGTCGCTTCCGCCAGCGGGGAAATATCCGCAACATCGTCCGAGATTTCCCAAAACTGCGTCAATGCCGCCGAAAACGCCGGCAAAGCCAGCGACACCGCCAACTCGGGCGGGGAGATCGTGACCCAAACCATCGACCGGATGATGAGTACCGCGGACCAGGTCAAAAAGGTCGCAACCTCCATAGAAGGCCTGGACTCGCTTTCGGGCCGGATCGGCCAGATCGTCGGCACCATCGACGACATTGCGGACCAAACCAACCTGCTGGCATTGAACGCCGCCATCGAAGCCGCGCGCGCCGGAGAATCGGGACGGGGCTTTGCGGTGGTGGCGGACGAGGTGCGGGCGCTTGCCGAACGGACGACGCGCGCCACCGGGGAGATCAGCGAGATGATAAAAGCCGTCCAGGCGGGAACCAAAGAGGCTCTCCTCGTTATGGAGGAGGGGGTCGGCGAGGTGGAACGGGGCACCGAATCGTCGCTTGAGTCCGGCAAGGCGCTGAAGATCATCCTCGCCCAGATCAACGACCTGAATATGCAAATCAGCCAGATCGCCACGGCAACCGAAGAACAGACCGCGACAACCGCGGAGATGTCGCATAATCTCCAGGAGATAACCGTAACCATTCAAGAGGCTGCCGAGGAGGCGACGCAAGCGGCCTCGTCCGCGTCTACACTTTATAACCAATCGGAATTGCTCCAATCCCTGATCGGCAATTTCAAGGTGTGAGGTGGCGGCGGGAGCGCGGGCACGATGAAGCGCAGGGTGCGGCAGGGTTTGGCCGCGGGGGAATGAAAAAAGGGCCTTCCTTGCGGAAAGCCCTTTCGGACGGCATGGCAATGTCGCCAAATCTTACAAGGGATCTATCCCTTGATGCTTCTCCGCAGCAGGACGACACCGACGAGACCGGCGCCGAAAAGAATCAGCGTGGAAGGCTCGGGCACCGGGGCCGCGCCTGAAGAAACATACCCCGTAAAGTGGGAGACATCCAGCGCGCCATTGCCGCCGTAACCGGCGTGCCAAAGGTCATAGGTGCTCCAGGAGCCGGTGAGGTCCGCCGGCAATACCTCATACATGGCGTAGGCATTGGCCGCCTTGACGACGTAAAAACTGATCGTGGTGGTGGCCGAGTTCGTGTTCCACGTGCCGGAAGCGCCGCCGGAACCCGTGATGGTCACATTGGCGTCCTGCGTCAGCGTAATGTTTTGTCCCAGAAAAGTGTTCAGCTTCGTCTGGACAAGCTGAAGGGTCGCCGCATTGCCCAGATTGTTCCCGGACGCGATGTACAGGAATTGACCGCTATTGGCATACGTCGAATAAATCGAACCGTTGGTGTGGTCTTCAAAGCCGTCGTTCGCCACATTGAAGATGGGGGTGGCACCGGCAATCGATGCGAACAGCGAGATGGCGCCTGCCAATGATAGTGCTAATGTCCGTTTCATATGATGCTCCTTTTACTGTGAACCACACCGCGTATCCAGCATGTATCCACTACCCGGAGAGTTTATTGTCGAATCATCACAGCGGCGGTGATGTCACTCAACAAAGTTTAGAATATCTTAAGCAACTAACGGGCCAAAATAAAATACGCAGCAATATCGCTTCATAACAAATAAAATAACGATTGACACATTAATGTGTATAAATTTCCGACAAAATGATCCTTTTACTGTTTCGCATGCCGCGTTTACCCTGGGTGGCAGCCCCCTGTGGCGGTGGCGACCCCAACGGGAGCAGGCTGCTTTATTTACTTTCTTTCAATCCCGGCCACCGCGAAGCAGCATGTTTTTATGGTCTCTCGGGGTTCTGACGCGGCATCGCGGACAACTATTCCTGAAGGACATGATAAACGAATGACAATGCAATTGATCCTTCACCCACAGCGGAGGCAACCCGTTTGATGCTACCGCTGCGAACATCGCCCACGGCAAAAATCCGGGGTAAACTGGTTTCCAGCAAGTACGGTGGTCGTGCAAGAGGCCAGTGGGCGGCGCTTAAATCTTCCGCTGTCAAGTCTGCTCCCGTTTTGATAAACCCTTCGGTATTGAGTGCGACGCAACCATCAAGCCAGCGCGTGTTGGGAACAGCCCCAATCATGATAAAGACATGTCGTATGTCATGTTTTTCGACGTGCCCCGTAGTGTTGTTTCTCCATTGAACGGCTTCGAGGTGGTTGTCTCCTGTAAGCGAGACGATCTCGGAGGACGTCCGCAATTCGATCACAGGAGACTCTTCGATGCGCCGGATGAGATAGCGTGACATGGTATCGGCCAGGCCTTCAGACCTGACAAGCATGTAGACCCTCTTGGCCTTTTGTGCGAGAAAGACCGCCGCTTGGCCTGCGGAGTTCCCGCCGCCGACAACGATCACTTCTTCTCCTTCACAACATTGCGCCTCAATGTACGTGGCGCCGTAGTAGACTCCCGCCCCCTCGAAGTTCGACAAGTTCTCCAACGGAGGCCGCCGATACTTTGCCCCGGAAGCAATCGCTACGGCGCGCGTGGAAATGCGGGCGCCATTCTCCAATTCAGCAACGTATATGTTGCCCTCGCTGATGAGCCGGGTTGCCTTGGTTGTCATGAGTTGAGCGCCGAACTTCAGCGCCTGGTTATACCCCCGATCTGCGAGTTCCTGGCCTGTGATGCCGGTTGGAAATCCAAAGTAATTTTCGATTCTTGAACTCGATCCGGCTTGGCCGCCCGGCGAGTTTGTTTCGATTACCAAGACATCAAGCCCATCCGCCGCGCCGTAAACGGCTGCCGACAGCCCGGCGGGACCGGCGCCTATGATGATCAGGTCGCGCAGCACGGTCTGGCTGATCGCTTCGTTAAAGCCGAGCGATTCGGCCAGTTGCCGGTTACTCGGGTTCCTGAGCACCGTCTGACCGGCGCAAATCACTACGGGTATCTCGCTAACGGCAAAATGAAAACCATCCATGAAGGTCTGTACATCCGAGTCGCGTTCGAGATCAATGTACGTGTACGGGTGGCCGTTGCGCATCAGAAATTCTTTAATTCGCAGTGTACCGGCGGAATGAGTCGATCCGATGAGCACAACATTTCCAATCCCTGCAGATACCAATTCCACCCTGCGGAGAATGAATGCGCGCATCAGAATCTCGCCGAGCTCGGCGTCGGTCTTCACCAAAGCCAGCATGTGCTTGCGTTCAAGCTCGATAACCTCCCCGGACTCGGCGACACGTATTTGATGGATAGCCGGGCGGCCGGAGAGCAAATTGACTTCCCCCGTAAACTGCCCGGACCCGTATTCTACGATAAGGGTATCGGCGGCGCCCGCCGGGCGCACGACCTGTATTTTACCTGAAACGACCAGAAAGAACGGTACCGTCGTATCTCCCGGTTCTACCAACACCTCTCCTTGCAGAATCGCCCTCTTGGTTCCGTGCTCTGCAATACGAAGAATCTGGGATGAAGTCACTACGGGGAAAATCTGCTCAGCGCGAGAGCTGGTCAGCTGAATGGTGGTGAGTGGTTCGCTCATAATCAGCCCTTCCTGTGCGGTGTCTTCTCACGGAGTGCCTTCGAGAACACCGCGTTGGGTACTGGTATAAACTGCTTTGGGGAGTCGCTTTCTTGTTGGAGAATGTGCCGAAAAAGTTCCTCTCCGCTTCAAACAAGATACATATTGTCTTTTTTATTACTATAACCCTGCCCGATATGAATGCAAATTAATTATCACCTTCAACCGTGCGGAATACCGGAGTATCTGGTGTTTTATCCTTTTTCGATTTTTTGGCGCGTGGCAGCGGGCCAGAGCCGCGTCGCCAACGCACCGATGGCCGTCGTCGTAGCCAGAGCCGTTACCGCCATCCAGCCCCATTGTGCCTGCAGCATGCTGCCCAGTGCCGAACCGGCGGCCATGCCGATGAACATGCCCACGAACATAATCGCATTGAGCCGGCTGCGTGCGCCGGGGTCGATGCCGTAAATAATGGTCTGATGGGCGATCAATGTGGCCTGCACCCCCAGGTCGAAGCCCACGGCACTGGCTGCGAAGAGCCACAACCGGGCATGGGGCGATAGCAGCGGTGAAAAGAACATGGCCGCGAACGACAGGGCAACAAGACCTGCTCCCAGACGCGTGACCTGCTCCGGCCCGCGCCGGTCGGCGAGGTGCCCCGCCAGGGGAGCGGCCATGGCACCCGCGGCACCGGCCAGACCAAAGGTACCGGCTGCGGCACTGCCCAGATGGAACGGCGCGGCATGCAGCATCACGGCCAGGGTGGACCAGAAGGCACTGAAACCGATCGACAACAGCCCTTGTGCCAGTGCCGCGCGGCGCAAGGCGCCGTGACGCCGCCACAGGTGGACCAGGGAGTTCAACAGCTCGCCGTAGGAATCCTGAATGGTCGGCCGGAAGCTCGGCAGGCTGCGCCAGGCACCAAAGCCGACCAGAACGATACTGGCGGCTGCACCGTAAAAAACAACGCGCCAGCCGAAGTGTTCCGCCATGTAGCCGCTCACCACGCGGGACAGTACGATCCCCAGCAGCAGCCCGGTCATCACCGTCCCCACCACCTTGCCGCGTTGCGCTTCCGGCGCCAGGTGGGCGGCCGAGGGCACGATATCCTGAGCCAGCGTGGCGGCAAGACCGATCACCAGGCTGGCCGCCAGCAGGGACCCGATGGACGGCGCAACGGCGGCTACGAAGAGCGCCAGAACCAGCACCGCCGCCTTGGCAAGGATAATGCGCCGCCGGTCGTAACGGTCACCCAGCGGGGCGAGGAGCAGAATACCCAGGGCATATCCCAGTTGGGTCAAGGTCGGCACCCAGCCCACGGCGCGATCCGAGGCGCCGATGTCCGCCCCCAGCACGCCGAGCATCGGCTGGCTGTAATATAGCGAGGCAACGGACAGGCCGGCCCCGGCCGCCAGAAACAGCACCAGAGCCGCAGGCAACCTCTCGGCTACGGCGTGGGGTGGGTCGAGCGCTGTGACGCCATCAAGGGTTTTCGTCGTATCGAGGGAACTCATACTAAAATCTCCTTTGTCTGTGAGGTTGTTCGTGCGAACGTCCGAGCAGGTGAGGTGCTCACCGTCTCTACTTCACATCCTAAAGAAGCCTTATATATTTGTGAAATATATAATTATTGTAACACTTATACGTTTTTGATATAAATAAGCCATGGAACTGCGACATCTTCGTTATTTCGTGGCCGTGGCGTCGGAGCTGAACTTCTCGAAAGCGGCCGAGAAACTTCTGGTGGCCCAACCGGCGCTGAGCACGCAGATCTCGGATCTGGAGCGGCATATCGGCACGCCGCTGTTGTTCCGCAACACCCGCTCCGTCCAGTTGACGGCGGCCGGGAAGGTTTTTCTGGCGGATGCGCAATCGATTCTGGCGGCTGCGGAATCGGCAAAAGACAGGGCGTTGCGCACGTCGCGGGGCGAGGAAGGCGAACTGTCCATCGGCTTTTTTGCGGCGCCGACCATGCACATGCTCCCGGAACTGATTCGTTGTTATCGGGCGCAGTATCCAAACGTCACCATACGGATGCATGAGTTGACGCCGAATCGGCAGTTGGAAGCCTTTGCCCGGGAGGAGATCGATATCGGCTTCACCCGTCCGCTGCCGCCGGGCCATCCCGACCTGGCGGTTCAGGTCTTGTTCCGGGAGAAGGTGCTGGCCGTGATGGCCGAGACGCACCCGCTGGCCTCACGTCAGCGGATAAAACTTTCCGAGCTGGCCCGGGAACCGTTCGTGCTTCTGGATCGAATGGTGGCGGTCGGCATGTACGACCACATCATTACCGCCTGTCGAACGGCGGGTTTTTCACCGTCGGTCGTTCACAGCCCCGACCTGATGGCAACGGTCCTGACGATGGTGGCCGCCGAGCTGGGCGTCAGCATCGTTCCCGAAGGGGTCAGGAATCTTCGCAGCAGACAGGTGGCTTTTGTGCCGATCTCGCCGGCGCTGGACCCCATACCGCTGGTCCTGTGCTGGCGCGCGAAGGCGGATTCTCCCCCCCGCGACGCTTTTTTGCGCCTGGTCCGGGAGCGGGCCTCTGCTATTCAAGATGAGGTGAGGTAGAGTGGGAATGTGGACGAAAGGAGGGGATCAGGCGGAGGAAAATACCTGCTTACAACCAATGCTTGACCGGAAAACCGGACTGGTGACGGATGAGAACCCAACCATATTGGTGCTGCCCCGTCAGGCCTTTCTGCCCCCGAACAGCTGCTGCAACCACCCGTAACCGCTCACCAGCACGATCCCCGCGATGACCAGCACCGCCCCCACCAGGAAGCTCGCCTCCAGCGGTTCGTGGAGCAGCCACACCCCGAAACCGATGCCGAAGAACGGCGTCATGAACGAGAACACCCCCAGGCGGGACGCCAGATACTTGTGCAGCAGCCAGAGCCAGGTGAGATAGCTGGCAAAGGAGACCACCAGCGCCTGGAACAGGATGCTCCCGAAGGCCAGGGGGGTGGGATTGAAGGAGGTCTCGCCCAGGCCCCTGGCCGCCGCCAGCAACAGGATAAAGGCGGCGATCAACTGGTACAGCAGGGCTTTGGTGGCGGATGTCCGGGCAAGGCTGGAGCAGCGCAGCACCACCGTGGTGGCGCCCCAGGCGGCCCCGGCCATGAGCCCCAGGAAATCGCCCAGGAGGATGTTGGTCGCCGCCCCGCCCGCCGGTTGGTGGCCGCGCCCGAAGAACGCCGTGACGATGCCGGCGAAGGCCAGCAGGATGCCGAACCACTGGAAGCGTTGCAGCCGTTCCGCCGGCAGGCGCCAATGGAGCCCCAGGGCGGCGAACGCGGGCGCGGTGTACAGGAAGACCGCCATGTGGGAGGCGTTGGTATAGCGCAACCCCTGGCCCACGAACAGAAACTCCAGGGAAAACAGCAGTCCCACCACCAGGCCGGGCCGCCACGTACCGTCCCCCAGGGCGATGCGCTCCCCCCGCAGGAACATGGCCAGCCCCACCAGCGCCGCCGAGATCCCGGAGCGGAGCGCCAACTGCAACAGCGGCGCAACATCCGGGGCCGCCGCTTTCAACGCCACCTGCTGCAACCCCCAGATCATGCACAGGAGCAGCATCAGCCCCATGGCCAGCCCGTCTATCGCCTTATGCGTATCGATGACCTTCTCCTTCGTCTGCCTGAATGGAAATTATAGAAGATAGCAGATGCGGGGGAGCAGTCAATGGATTTGCGGGTTCGGCGGGCCGGGGGGGAAATATGAAGCCGCCCTCCCCTGCGGGAAGGCGGCTTGTTTTCGGGTGCGCCGGTGGTGATGCCGTCATTTCTGCCGGGTCGGCGGCCTCCTGGACCGGTTCATTTCGCCCCTGGGGCCGACGGCGCACCTTCCAGTGCCTTCCTCAGAACTTCCCGCAACTGGTTCGGGTTGTACGGCTTGCTGATCATGCCCGCCATATGCTCGGCTCCTATCCTGGAGATGACCTCGGCATCACCGAAACCGCTGGAAACGATGATCGGCAATCCGGGATTGAGCTTTTTCAGCTCTCTGAACAACTGGCAGCCGTCCATTACCGGCATGCCCATGTCGGTTACTACGAGGGCAATGTCGGCAGCGTTCTGCCGATACAACTCCAACGCCACCTTGCCGTTCACCGCTTCCATGACGGTAAACCCGAACTGTTGCAGCATGATCCTGGCTATCTGCCGGATCATATCCTCGTCCTCGACCAAAAGGACGGTCCCGCTCCCCTGCCAGGCAACCGCGGGAGCAAGCCGGGCTTGCTCTTCCCCTGCCGCTACGTCGCTTGCCGGAACGGGGAGATAGATCTCAAAGGTCGTGCCCTGGCCCGGCCGGCTGAAGAGCTGCAATGCGCCGTCATGCGAGTTGATTATACCGAGGACCGCCGACATCCCAAGTCCGCGCCCGGCGAATTTGGTGGTGAAGAACGGCTCGAAGATGCGCCACCTCGTTTCTTCATCCATGCCGCAACCGGTGTCCGAGACGGTCAAACAGACATATTCGCCGGGCGGCACTTCTTTGCCGTTATAGTCCTTCACGGGTTGCGAGGCCATGACCTTTGTCTTGGCGAGCGCCACCTGAATTTCACCCTGCTCCGTGCCGATCGCCTCGGAGGCGTTGATGATCAGGTTCATGACCACCTGCCTGATCTGGCTGGCATCGGCGGAAATAAGGGGAATATTCTTTGCGAGGTCTGTTTTGATGACCGCATTTTGCGGCAGGGTCGCCTTCAGCATGGAGACCATTTCGTCAACCAGCAGCCACATATTGGTCCGCGCCATGGAGAGCTGCGTCTTTCCGGCGTAAGCCAGCATCTGGCGGCATAATCCCGCGGCGCGTTCCGCCGCTTTTTCGATCTCCTGAATATATTGCCCGGCTGTTTCATGGTTCATCTTCATCAGTTCGCAATAACCGATGATCACCGCAAGGATATTGTTGAAATCGTGGGCGATGCCGCCGGACAAAACGCCGAGGCTTTCCAGTTTCTGGGTATGTTGCAGCTGCTGTTCGAACAGTTCCCTGTCTTCCTCGGCTTTTTTGCGGTCGGTGATGTCGAGAATGCACGAAATGTACGCTTTCCCATCGTCATAATTGAAACTGGTACTCTGGATTTCTCCGTCGAATTCGCTGCCGTCAAGCTTGATGAATTTGAACTCGATTGCCGGTATGCTCTTTCCCTGGTCGGCACTGTTTTTCCTGGCCAGTGAGATCTGATGAAAGTCCTTGCGGATCAGGTCCAGGATCGGCTGGCCTACCAGATCATGGACATCCGAGGCGCCGAACGTTTTGACCGCGATGGGATTGGCATACAGAATGCTCCCGTCGCGATGAACGAGGGTGGAAATCGGCGTCCACTCGAGGATGGAGTGGAGAGCTTCCTCATGCTTTTTGCGGTCGGCGATGTCCAGGGCAATCCCCGACGTACCGACGATCCGGCCTTGCTCGCTGAAAATAGGGGTCTTGCAGTAGAAGTGCCAGCGCAGGCCGAGGGGCGACGGTATAAGGGCTTCCCCCTCCAATCGCTCGCCCGTGGCCATCACCGTGCGGTCGCCGGCAAGATAACCTTCAGCCAGATCACGGGGGAACAGCTCCAGATCCGTCTTGCCGATGCACTCGTCGATTGAACATCCACAGGCTTTCGCGTACGGCTCGTTTACCATTTCCAGGCGGCATTCGGTGTCCTTGAGCCATGCCATCATGGGCAGATTGTCCAGGATCGCCCGCTGGCGCAGCATGAATCGCGTCGTTACCGCCTCGGCCTGCTTGCGGTCGGTGATGTTGCGCACGAAGGAACAGACGAGCTGTCTGGTATCGAACTCTATGAGATTCGTGACGATTTCGACGGGGAAACGCCTGCCGTCTTTAGTCGCGTGCTCCGTTTCAAATGCCAGCGTGCTTTTTTCGTGGAGTTCGACCATATGCTGCCGCCAGGTTTCCCTATCGCAGGTCGGGTCGATGTCGGAAATGGCGAGCTGCAGCAATTCCTCCCGGGAATAGCCGAGGGAGCGGCATGCGGCTTCATTGACGTCGGTGATGCGCGAATCCGGGGTCATCCAGAAAATACCGTCCGAGGAGTGGTCTATCGAGAACCGGGTAATGCGAAGGGATTCCACCATCCTCTTTTGCTCGGTAACGTCGATGATGAAATTGAGACTGCTCGGTTTTCCGCCAATTTCGATCAATTCACTGGAAACCAGAAAATTCCGCACCTCGCCATTGCGCATGCGAAAGTCGATTTCATAGTCCCGTAACGAGCCACGCCTATTCAAATCATCCAAATATTTTTGCCGGTCGCCGGGGCCCAGCCAGAAACCCAGCTCCGTTGACGTGCGACCGATCACCTCCCCTCTCCGGTAGCCGGTTGTTGCGTAAAAAACATCGTTAACGTCGATGTATCTGCCGTCATCCATCGTGGATATGGTGATTAATGCGGGACAGGCGCGGAATGCCTTGGAGAATTTATCCTCGCTTGCTCTTATGGCCTCTTCGGCAAGTTTGCGATCGGTTATGTCATAAAACACCGTGGCGAATTTTCCCGGTTCGGGCGAATAGGCCTTGACATGAAAATATCTGCCTAGGTCCCCGCTGAAATTCTCATAGCTGACGGATTCACCGGTCAACGCCACTTTTCCGTAAGTTTCGGCCCAGTACGGCTCGGAATTCGGCATGATCTCCAATTGCGTTTTGCCGATGAGATCGGCGGCCTTAAGGCCCGTCAGCCTTTCATAGGCGGGATTGATCTCCAGGAACCGGTAGTCGCAGGGCTTGCCTTCCTCATCGACAACAATTTCATGGAGGGCGAAACCCGTGGGCAGGTTATGGAAGAGTTGGCGATATTTTTTTTCACTCTCCGACAGCGTCCTTTCGGCACGTAACTTTTCCGTGATATCCCGGATAAAGGAGACCATCCTCCCGCCCTCGTCCGAATGGTACTGGGCACAGACTTCAACATCCATTACCGTTCCGTTCCTGCGGCGGTGCCTCGACACAAAATGCGCATGGCCGTGCGTCATGAGCATGCGGATACGGCGGGCGGTCTCCTGAGGCGTTTCTTCATCCTCAAGGTCGGAGATGCACATGGTCAACAGTTCCTGCTCGCTGTAGCCGCTCATCCGGCAATACGCCTCGTTGACCTCCAGCAGCCGGCCCTGGACATCCACCAGCCAAATGCCGTCAATGGCCGTAGAGAGGATCGAGCGGTGATGCTTATCGCTCAAACGCAACGCCTTCTCGGCTTCGAGCAGCCGTTTAAGCTGTAGCCCCTGTTCCGCCAGCATCTGCGCGAGGCTGTGAATAAAACCCAGGTACTTGCGAAGCATCTCCTCGGGGATGTACGGGACCTTGCGCATGGCCTCCAGGTACCCGGCCTCGTCGAAACCATACTTTCCGGCCTGTTCGACGAAGTGTTCCTCGTCGGGCGGCTCCATGAATACCTGGCCGCTGAAAACGTTGCCGAGGTGTTGCCCTTCTATGATTATGGGCATTGCCGCATCGACAAGCCCCATGGGGCATCGGTAGACGACATATGTTTTGTCCTTGTCGAGCTCGCCGCCGATATGGGTATCGCTCTTGATGCACATCCGTTCGGTTTCAGGGTTTACGCGGTGGAATTTCGTGCAGATGTCCTGCCAGGCGGTGGCGGTGAGGATATCCCCCTCCATGTCGACAATAGCCGAGGGCATGCGGTGAATTTCGTCCATGGCATCGAGCAATTGCCGTAACCTGGGGACATCAAGCAGTTCTTTCAGTGTGTATTTCATGCCGCCACCTCGCATAGCCCCTGCATGCCGGTAATGAAGACCAACTTTCGGTAAAACGGGAGGGGCGCCATACCCCTTTTCCGGCTCGCTGCTTTCCCTGGTATGGTGCCCCTCACTCGATTCACTACCATCATTGGTATGGTGTCCCGCAATGTCTTAGTGTTTCCCTGAAATCAGGGGATGCCGCTGCTGCTCACGATATCGGTTATCCAGCACGGCTCGGCCGGGACTGTTTTTGCCGTCTGGCCGCTCGCGGCCTTGTCGGGCTTGATGCCCAGGTATTTATCGACCGTTTTTACATCCACCCCCATCTGCTGCGCGATCTGCTGCGGATTTTGTCCCTGGAGCTTGAGCGATTTGGCACGGGCTGCGCCGGAAATCCTGACGGTATCCTGGGCGGTTTTGGGCGATGGGGCATTCCCCGGAACCGATCTTCCTTCCGCTAGCGGAGACCTGCCGACTATGGCATTTGAACCTGCCCCACCGGATATGGAAACGACACCCATGACGTTCTCCCCACGCTCCAACCGTTACGAACCAAACAACGCTCCCGCCTGACCCTCAACGACTCCGCACGTATTCTCCGGGGCGCTTCCCCCCGATTCCGAAGAAACGGAGCACGCGCCCCTCCCCCTGGCGAATACCGGCCGTGCTGGCCTTTATCGCAGGGAAACGGTACGTTCTGACTCTATTATTATCAATAGTAAATTATAATCCAATAATTTGAAAGCGGTTTAAGGGCACCCGCCGCATGCCGCTTTTACCGCCAATTACCGGGGGACGCCATCCCTCTTGTCCGGCGGCATGCCGCAACCGGCATGCCGCCGCTCGATCCGCACAATTTATTTCGATAATCATAAAAACATATTGACAGGCGGCCGGAGAGACCGTATATTTTATTTCGATACTTATCAAAACAGGAGCAGATCACCATGAACGCCGAACAAAGCCTTGCCATCATGAAAGCCCTGGCCGACGAATCCCGCCTGGCCATCGTCAGCTCGCTGCTGGAGCATCCCCAATACGTGGAGGAGTTGGCCAAACGCCACGCCCTGGCCCCCTCCACGGTATCGTTCCATCTCAAAAAACTGGAACAGGCCGGGCTGATCAGCAGCCGGAAGGAGCAATACTATGTGATGGTGGCGGCCAACGAGCCGGTGCTGGACACCACCCTGAAAGAACTGGTGGCGGCGTGCGCCACCGGCAAGGCGTTGCAGGATGAGCGCATCGACGCGTACCGCGCCAAGGTGATCGGCACCTTCTTCCCCCACGGGATGCTGGAAAAACTGCCGGCACAGCATAAAAAGCGCCTGATCGTGCTCGAACAGTTCGCGCTCCGCTTCGAGGCGGGGCGGCGCTATTCGGAGACCGAGGTTACCGGCCTGATACGGCCGTTGTTCGACGATTATTGTGCGATCCGCCGCTTTTTGGTGGATGAAGGGATGATCCGCCGGGACGACGGCAGCTACTGGCGGGAGGCGGGAGCCGCCGAAGCGGCGCCGCTGCCGGTGCCGAAGGCGGCCAAACCGGAAAGCGCCGCCACGCAGGCATCGCGGGGGCGGCGGGCGGAGTTGAAGCGCGCCTGCAAGGAACAGCGGCCTGCCATGGGGATTTACCAGATCAGGAACAAGGTGAACGGCAAACTGTTCGTCGATGGCAGTACGAACCTGGCCGGCAGCAAAACCAGCAGGGAGTTCCAACTGCGCATGGGGAAGATTCCGTCCAGTCCGGCCCTGCAAAAGGAGTTGGCCGCCTATGGTGCGGAGGCCTTCGAGGTGACGGTGCTGGAGGAGTTACCGCCCCCGCAGCCGGGAGAGCAGGCAGAACGGCTCCTGAGGGCCGCCAAGCTGCGCTGGCAGGAAAAGCTGCAACCTTTCGGCGATCACGGTTACAACAACCGCAAAGGGTTCGAGAGGGAAAAGGAACTGCCGTAAGCGGTCCGGCGCATTATCCGGATGGAGGGGTACCGTCGCGGCAAGCGTAAAAAGCAGATACCTGGGAGGGACACCACAGCCGTTCCGGACCTCTTTCCGGAACCCTGCGGCATCACACAAAAAAAGGCCCCCGGATTATCTCCGGGAGCCCTGTTTTGTATCATTTTATCCCACATTATTGGGTACTTGCGGCCGCCCTCCTCTGCCCTTACACCCCGAAACGCCAGCTATAGGCCTTCTTCTGGCAGTCCAGCACCGACAGAAGCGGTATCTCGAGCGCTTCCAGGCGTTCGGCGGCCTCCTCGAACTCCAGGTTTTCCACCAGTTCCACCAGGCTGAGCAGGCGGCCGTAATCCCCTTCCCGGCGCAACAGGGCGTCGATGGCCTCGTCGGGCAGGTGCAGGTTCCCCAGGATCTCCTCCATGGAGATGTCGAACACCTTGGTGAGGATGGACAGGATGCCGATCATGTATCCCTCGTCCGGGGCATGGCGGTCCTTGCGCACCAGGGGGGTCAGCTTCACCAGCTCTTCCAGGAACACCGCCCGCACCGCGGCCAGGTCCATAACCGGGTCGTTCAGGCAGGTATCCTCGTCCGTGGCGAAGACCGCCAGTTGGACCCAGCGCCTGAGCTGCCGCAGCCCGATCATCACGATGGCGTGGCGGAGGCTGGAGATCTTGGACCGCAGCCCCATGGAGATGGAGTTGACCAGGACCAGGAGTTTGTAGACCAGGGGCGGGCTTTCCTTGATGGTCCGCTCCACCTCGTCCAGATCGGCGTCGTCGGTAAGCTGCTGCATCAGCTTGAAGATGACGGAGGCCGAGCCGTCCCAGCGCCGTTTCTTCATGACCGACGGCTGGGAGAAGACATACCCCTGGAACAGGTCGAACCCCAGGCGCTGGCACTCCTGATAGCGTTCCGTGGTGTCCACCTTTTCCGCCAGGAGCTTCACGGGATACTCCCGGAGGCGCTCCATCGCGGCCGGCAGGGCGTTCAGGTCCGTCTCCAGCATGTCGATCTTTACGACGCTCACCACGCCGTCGTACAGCTCGTTGAAGCGGGGATCGTAGGTGTGGTCGTCCAGGGCCAGAACATATCCCTTGGCCTTGAGCTCGCGGCAGCGGTCGATCACCTGGGGGGTGATGTCCATGGTTTCCAGCAGTTCCAGCCCGAACAGGGAGGGGGGCAGGATCTCCAGGGCGTCGCTCATGAGCAGTTCCGCGTCCACGTTGACGAAGCCCCGGTGCCGCCCCATGACGGATTTGGTGCCGAAGCCGGAAAGGGCGTGCATGATCGTGTTGGACGTTGCCTGGACGTCGTCCTGCACATCGGCCCAGGCCGGGGATTGGGTCGTCCTGAACAGGAGTTCGTAGGCCACGACCTCCTCCGTCCTGCTCACGATGGCCTGTCTGCCGATCATATATTCCATTGTGTCGTATCTCCGTTCAAGGGAAACGCTGTGCGGCGCGCGCCCCAGGTGCCGCCGTAACGGCGCAGCCGGCGCAGGGAGCGCCGTGTTGCGCAAGCGGAATCGATTGCTTTACCGGAAACCGGCGGCGGCGACGGTTCCAGAGGAATAATTAAAAATATCTATAGCTGTTTTATCAATCGTATACTCAATTTTCAACGATAAAATCGATATGTGATTTTTTTGCCGCTCTCTCCGCAAGGATAAAAAAACCGGCCCGTCGGCAACCGCTGTCATTATGCCTCATCCCCGGAGGCCGGGGGGGGCGCCGGGAGCCGGCTCCGCCGGCGGCGCCAGGCAGACCCGGTTGCGGCCGCCCTTCTTGGCTTCGTAGAGCGCCTCGTCGGCGCGGGCCACGGCGTCCTGAAGGTCGCCAATATTTTCGGCAACATAGACCCCGATGCTGACGGTGGTTACGGACAGGACGTCGCCGGCCGCGCAGACGGGGGTGTCCTGGATGGTGCGCCTGATGCGCTCCGCCGCTTCCAGTGCCTCTTCCGTCGTGATCAGGGGCAAAAGCACCAGGAATTCCTCGCCGCCGTAACGCACCACCAGGTCGTAGGGGCGCACCGCTTTCCGCAGGACCACGCCGATATGGACCAGGACCGCATCCCCGGCCTCGTGGCCGTAGCTGTCGTTGACCTGCTTGAAGCGGTCCACGTCCACCATCAAAAGGGCGCTTGCGCCGTTTTCCCGTTCGGCCAGGGTCAAGAGCCGCGGCCCTTCCAGTTCCAGGTGGCGCCGGTTGAAGAGCCCGGTCAGGTGGTCGGTGCGCGTCAACTCCTCAAGCTGCTGGTGGGTCTCGTCCAGCTCCCCCATGAGGCCGTTGAAGGCGCTGGCCAGAAGGTTCACCTCGCCGCTCCCCTCGATGCGGATCTCGTGCCCCTCCTCGGGGTGTTCCCTGATGCGGCGGACCTGGTCGGTGAAGCTGGCGAGGCCGGCGGTGACTCTTCCGGTCAACAGCCACACCAGGACGATGGAGAAGAGGGTGACCAGGGCTGCGGCGCCGAGCAGGTAGGAACGCAGGTGCCTGATGGGGGCGTAGGCTTCGGCCTGGGGATAGGCGCTGGCCAGGATCCAGTCCACGGTCCTCAGGCGCTTGAACGAGACGATCTGGGGAACCCCCCGCGAGTTGATGGTCTCGCCGCTCCCCTCGAACCCCCGGATGGCCTGGTCGTAGAGTTTGTTGGCGCCCGGCGGGACGTCCCGCTTCATGATGCGTTTCTTGTCCGGGTGGATGATCATGGTGCGGTCGGTGTTGAACAGGTACAGGTAGCCGGTCTTGCCGATCTTGTAGCCCATGAGCTCTTCGACGAAGTAATCCTCGTTCAGGTTGATGCTCCCCACCAGGAAGCCCCGCGGCACGTCGTCGGGGCCGCAGACCGGGGAGGCCATGGCGATGGCCGGGGTTCCGGTCTTGGGAGAGAGATAGGGATTGGAGATGTCGGGGAAATTGTTTTTTTTCACGCTTTCCAGGAACGCCCGCAACCGCACCGCCCTGGTCTCCCGCCGTTCCTCGAAGACGGGTACCTCGGCCTTTAAGGTGTAGTCGGTGCCGAACAGGTAGATGCCGTTGTCGAAGATGCCGAGCAGGGCGCGGTGATTTTCCAGGAAGGTCCGGGCCTTTTCCGGGTCGTTGAGAATGCGGGGGTCGGCCTCCGCAGATATCATGGCGATGGTTGCCAGGTAGGTCCCCAGCTTGTCGTCGATGCTGCGGGCGATCAGCTCGGTCATGGCGAACTGCTGTTTCTGGATGTTGTCGCGGGTCAGACGGACCGAATAGGAGAGGAAACCCCACACGATGAGCGCAAAGACGACGATCAGAAAAGCGCTGAAGGTCAGCGCAAACCTCTTTTGCATACCGAGTCTCATGTCGCCCGCTCCCGAAGAGGCTGTTTCCATTATCCTGCTATAATGAATCGTGCTTAAATTTCTATTGTACACATATTCGGCGGGTCTGAGAAGTATTTGCGAGAGGTTTCGGATAAAAATGCGGGGACGTGCAAGGGGATATGGCGGCGGATCGGGGAAGGAACGGGGGGGACGGCCCCCAACCCCTTGAGTACGAGGGGGCTGGGGGCCGTCGGGGTCCGTTCCCTATTTCAGCTTGCTCAGCACGCTCTTGGTGCCTTCGATGCGCAGCTTGTTGTTGGTGAGTTTCAGGTAGAAGACCTTGCGGTCGGGGTCGGTGACCTGAACCCTGCCGTCCGCCAGGACGACCCAGGCAAAGGGCTGTTTCTTGTTTCTGAAATCGACGATCCCCACATGGTTCTCCGAGAAGGTGACGTAAAAACTCTCGCCGTCTTCCTTCCATTCGCCGCGCAGCTTTTGCTCCAGGCTGCCGCCGCCCTTCTCGCACCCCGCCAGAACCAGAAACATACCTGCCAGCAGCAATGAAATCCATGTACGCATCGGATGCCTTCTCCCCGCCTGTAATAGTGCGCATATCATACCATGTTATGCGGGAAATGACATGAATTCTTTCCCGCCCCGTCATCTTGCACCGATCCGGCGGGTTTTGCAAGACAGGCGGGCCGCCCGCATGCTCCCCACGCGCCATTTCCCCGTTTATTGTCATTTTGCCGCCGATAACGGCGCCCGCGGAACCCGGCACCTCCCCCGTCAGGCCGTTTCCGCCTTGCCCGGCCGTGGCGCTCCCCATTAAATTGTCTTTAACCGGCGGCGGAATTATGCTATTGACTGTCTTGTTTACAAGCCTTGTGCCCCGAACGGGGCGGTGGGGGGACCTTGCCCCGCCATACCCGTTGACCTTTTCCCTGGAGGCGATCAGAGGATATGGCCGAGACAACCGCCACGACAAAAGCCATGCCTTTCAACCGCCGCGACTTCATCGCCAGGCTTGCGGCCGGGGTGCTGGCCATCAACCTGATGGTTGCCGGACTGGCGGGATTTCACCTCCAACGGAGCCGGCAGCAGTACGAAAACCGCGCCACCACCCAGATCCAGAACCTTGCCCAATCCCTCAGCATCACCCTCGACAATCTCGTGGACCGGGCCAATCTGGCCATCTTCTCGGTGTCCCAGGAAGCGGAGCGGCAGCTCCGGCAGGGGGGCATCGACGGCCGCTCCCTGAACGCCTACATCCTCCGCCACAAGGAACGCCTGTTCGAGTTGGACGGCCTGAGGGTCGCCAACGCCCGCGGGGAGATCGTCTATGGCGACGGCGTGATACCCGAATTGCGCCGCAGCATGGCCACCCGCGACTACTTCATATACCTCAGGGACCATCCCCGGTCCGACTATGTCCTGACCAAGCCGCTGTTCGGCCTGGTGTCCAAAAAATGGGTCTTCGAGATCGTCCGGCGCATCGACAACCCGGACGGCAGCTTTGCCGGCGTCGTCTATGCCGCCATCTCCATAGATTACCTCCAGAAGATCTTTTCCTCCTTCGACCTGGGGAAAGACGGCGTCATCACCCTGCGCGACGCCGAGCTGACCGTCATCGCACGCTACCCGGAGTCGCACAGCATCGGCAGCAATACCGTATCCCCGCAGATGCGGGCGCTGGTCCGGGCGGGACGCACCTCCGCAACCTATCTGAGCCACGGCAGCATCGACACCACGGCGCGGATCTTCTCCTACCGCAAGGTGGACAACTATCCCCTGTACGTCAACGTGGGGCGCGCCCCCGACGTATTCATGGCCCCCTGGCGCGCCGAGGCCAAGGCCATAACCTTTCTGGTGGCGGTCTTTGCCGCGGGGACGCTGATGACGGCCCGGCTGATGTACCGCAACCGCAGGCGCGAAGCGGAAACCCAGGCCGAGTTGCTCCACCATCAGGAATGCCTGGAGGAGACGGTGCACAAGCGCACCGCCGAGCTGGAGGCCGGCAACGCCCGGCTCACCGGGGAGATCGCCCTGCGCAGGCAGGCGGAGGCCGATCTGAAGAGGGCGGCCGTCATCATGGACCGGATGCAGGACGCGGTGGACTGGCTCTCCCGGGACGGCACGTATCTCTACGTCAACGACGCCGCCTGCAGGATGCACGGGTACAGCCGCGAAGAGATGCTCGCCCTGTCGGTGTGGGATGTGGCCCCCCGGTTCCCGTCCGAGGCGTGGCCGGCCCACTGGGAGGAGTTGAAGCGGGAGGGACACCTTCATTTCGAGACCGTGAACCGGCGGCGGGACGGCCATGAGTTCCCGGTGGAGGTCTCGGCGAATTACCTGGAGATCGACGGCAGGGAATACAACTGCGCCATCATACGCGACATCTCGGAGCGCAAGGCGGCCGAGGCCGAGCGGCAGACCCTCATGACGCAACTGGGCCAGTCCCAGAAGATCGAATCCATCGGCCGTCTGGCCGGCGGCATCGCCCACGACTTCAACAACCTGCTGACGCCCATCCTGGTCTACGCCGAGATGGTCAGAAACCGCGTGCCGGACGGCACCCGCGACGCCGAACGGCTGGAGGGCATCATCCAGGCAGCCGACAAGGCCAGGATGCTCACCCAGCAACTCTTGAGCTTCGGCCGCAAGCAGGTCCTGGAGATGAAGATCCTGGACCTGAACAAGGTCATCCGCGCCTTCCACGACATCCTGCGCCGGACCATCCGGGAAAACATCGCCATCCACCTGCATCTGGCCGAGGGGGAGTACGGCATCCGCGCCGACCACAACCAGGTGGAGCAGATCATCATGAACCTGGCGATCAACGCCCAGGACGCCATGGACGACAAGGGTTCCATCGCCATCGAGACCGCGCCGGTGACCCTGGACGACGACTATGCCCGCCTGCATGCCGGCGTGACGCCGGGCCGGTACCTGATGCTCGCCGTTACCGACACCGGCAGCGGCATGTCCCCGGAAACCCTCGACCACCTGTTCGAGCCGTTCTTCACCACCAAGCCCGTGGGCAAGGGCACGGGCCTGGGGCTGGCCACGGTGTACGGCCTGGTCAGGCAGCATGAGGGGCACATCTGGGTCTACAGCGAGGTCGGCCGCGGCACGGTTTTCAAGATCTACTTCCCCCTGGCCGACGGGGCGCCGGCGGAGGAGGAAACACCCGCCGCCGACTTCGGGATGGTGCATGCCGGCGACCACGCCATCCTTCTGGTGGAGGACAACGACATGGTCCGGCAACTGGTGTGCGACCTGCTGAACACCTGCGGCTGCCAGGTGATCGTCGCGGAAGGCCCCCGGCAGGCGCTGGCCCTGAGCGCCGGCCGGCCGGTGGACCTGCTCCTGACCGACGTGGTCATGCCCGGCATGAACGGCCCGGAACTGTACCGCACGCTCCTGGAAACCCATAACGGCCTGAAGGTCCTGTACATGTCCGGCTACACCGACAACGCCATCGTCCACCACGGGGTGCTGGACGAGGGGATCAACTTCATCCAGAAGCCCTTCACCGTGAAAGACCTGGCCAGAAAGATCGACGCGGTGCTGCGGAGTTGACCCCCTCCGTCACTTCCACAGCCCCTTGGACTTGAGCACCTCCGTCAGCACCGCCTCGTCGTACCCCACCACCTTGCTGTCCGCCACCACCAGGATCGGCGTGCCCGCCGCGCCCAGTTTCTGGAAATCATCTTTCCCCCGCTCGCTGGTGATGACGTCGATCTCCTCGAAGTCGATCCCGTGCCGCTGGAGGAACTCCCGGGCCTTGTCGCAATAACCGCACCCGGCGCGGGAATAGAGGAGCACCGTCTTGTCCGGCGCCGCCACGGGGCTGGCCGCCACCATGCCGTTGGCGGTCTCGCTGGTGACGGCGGCGTTGTTGAAAAAGGCGTAGCCGAAATACGAGAGCCCACCCAGGAGCGCCACCACGATCACGACCTTGAGGCCCCACCACGACCCGGCCTCCCGCGGCGGATCGACGGCTCGGGCGGAAGAGGTAAACGCCCCCCGGTTCGCCGGCTCGAACGCCTTCTTGAGCGCCGCCTTCTCATACACCACCTGGCAGGCGGGACATTGCCATTCCGGGGCCAGATCCTCCGGCTTCCGCAGGTAACCACAGCTCGGGCAGCGCATGGGGGCTCCTTTTTCACAGGGCTCGACCGGTTCGGGTGCACCGCCGGACGCTCATGTCGGGGAAAGGCGGCGGGCGGCCCCGACTCCCTCCGTCCGGGCCCCCCGCGCAACAACAATCCCCCCTTGCAAGTCAATGACACCGCAAGGCACGAACAACCTTCTACGCCTTGTAAACACACATTTCAACAGCAATTTCAAAATGTTAAAAATATTAACACTCTTTTAAAAATGTTAAAAAAAGTAACATAAAAGGACTATTCCGGCCCGCTTCCCAAAAGGCCGCGTTATCACACGGCAATAGACAACCGGAACGCACGGGTTGTGTCGTTTCGACACAAAACGGCCCCATCCACCGCCCCCGCCCCAATCCAAAAGATTTGTGGTATCGCCCCTGATATGCCTGCTGGCTGTCCCCCTGCCGTTTTCACACAAAAAAAGGCCCCCGGAACGCCTCCGGGAACCTCCGATCATATCGTTTTCGCCCGTTCCCCCGGAAAGAGACCGGGGCTTGCCTACCCGTCCAGCGCTTCCCGCACCTTTACGGCCAGGTCGGACAGCGTGAACGGCTTCTGGATGAAATGGACACCGGGGTCCAGCACGCCGTGGGGGGCGATCACGTCGGCGGTATAGCCGGACGTGAACAGGCACCTGAGGTGCGGGTGCAGGGTCTGAAGGCTCTGCGCCAGATCCCGGCCGTTCATCTCCGGCATGACCACATCGGTCATGAGCAGGTGGATCTCCCCCCCGCTCTCCCCGGCGACCCGGATGGCCTCGCCCGGCAGATTCGCCTGGAGCACCGTATAGCCCAGGCTGGAGAGTATCATGGCGGCCATCTCCAGGATGGCCGGTTCGTCCTCCACCAGCAAAATGGTCTCCCGGCCGCCCGGCAACTCCGCTTCCACCGCATCCTGCGGGGCTTGCCCGGCTTCCCCCACATGCCGGGGGAGATGGATCGTGAACTTCGTTCCCATGCCCGGTTCGCTGTAGACCGTGACGAACCCGCCGTTTTGCTTCACGGCGCCGTACACCGTGGCCAGGCCGAGGCCGGTCCCCTCCCCCACCCCCTTGGTTGTGAAGAACGGTTCGAAGATGTGCTCCAGGGTCTCTTTGTCCATGCCGCAGCCGCTGTCGAGCACGGTGATGGCTACATACTCGCCGGGGGCTGCGTCCGGGTTATGGGCGCAGTAGTGTTCGTCGATGACGCAGTTTTTCGTTGCGATGTCGATCGTGCCCATGCCGGAGATGGAATCGCGGGCATTGACGCACAGGTTGGCCAGGATTTGATCGATCTGGGACGGATCGGCCTTGACGGGCCGGAGATCCGCCGCGGGCCGCCAGGTGAGCTGGATCTCCTCGCCGATCAGCCGTTGCAGCATGTTGAGCATCCCGCCCACGGTTTCGTTCAGGTCCACCACCTTCGGGCATATGGTCTGTTTGCGGGCAAAGGCCAGAAGCTGCCGGGTCAGGTCGGCGGAATGTTCCGCCGCCTTGCAGATCTCCTCCAGCTTGGCGTGGAGCGGCCGGTCCGGGTCCACTTCCCTGAGGGCGAGGCTGGTATAGCCCAAAATGACGCTCAGCATGTTATTGAAATCATGGGCCACGCCGCCCGCCAGGCGCCCCACCGATTCGATCCGCTGGGCCTGGTGGAGCTGGCCCTCCAGCTTGGCCCGCTCCTCCTCGCCCCGCCTGATCTCGCCGATATCCCGGCCGACCCCCAGGATGCCGATCAAAACGCCCCCATCGTCGTACATGGGGATCTTCGTGGTGTACAGCAGGGCTCTCTGCCCGGTGTCGGCAAACGTGACCCATTCCTCGTTGCTGCTGGGACCGCCCGCCGCCGCGGCCTTGCGGTCGTGCTCGCGGAAGAAGTCGGCCAGCTCCTTGTCCACGAAGTCGTAGTCGGTCTTGCCGACAATATCCGCCTCCCTGGCGCCGTAGAGGCGTTCGAAGGGCCGGTTGCAGGAGAGGTACACGCCGTCGGCATCCTTCAGCCAGATCAGATCGGGGATGGTATCCATCAGGCTGCGAAAGCGGTTCTCGCTCTCGCTGAAACGCCGGGCCTCCTGCTGAAGCTCGGCATAGCGGCTTTCCAGCAGCGTGACCATGTTTTCCATGGACGAACGGAGCACCTCCATCTCCCCGCTAAAGGAGAAACGGCCCAGGTCGGCCCCCTCCTTATCGCCGTTACACACGGAGACGGCGCAGGTTTCCAGGGTTCTCAGCGGCCTGAGAATGATCCGGTTCAGGAGCAGGTACAGGGAGGCGATCAGGACCAGGTCCATCAGCAGGATGTTGGCGGCCAGAGCATAATTGTCGCTTTTAAGCCTGTCGTTCATGAACCGGGTGGTGGCAGAGAGGGTCATGGTCCCCAGGGCATGCCCGGCATAGACGATATCCTCGGTATGGGAGATGTGCCCGGCCGTGTTTGCGGCAGGCTCGCGGGAAACCGGCTCCCAGTCGTCGTTCCGCGTCCTGGCGTACACCTTGCCGCCCGATTTCACCACGATCCCGGTCAGCGTCGTGTCCTTCATCCCCCCGTCCAGCACCCGGTCGAGCTGGTTCAGGTCGAAATTCCACAAGGCCGAGGCCGCCGCGGTCTGAAGCTGCTCCGCCGTCACGGCGAGCCGGGCGTCGAGCGCCGCCGTCTCCTGGCTGCGGTGCAGATGGGAACGCACGACCGCATAGACCGACAGGATGAAGGTCGTGCTCACCACCAGCGCGGCGATCACCTGGACCGTCAGGGAACGCTTCAAGGGGGGCATCACTTCCCTCCAGGCATGGCCGGATGTCCGGGAACATCCGGCGCCGAGCCGCGATAACGTTGCAAATACTTTTGCAGGAGCCTTTCGGGCGTTCCCGCGCCATCGAGTTCCGCAAGCCGCCGGCTCACGTACTCCGCAAGCGGTGCGCAGGCGGAGCGCTTGCTGAAACCGAAATGGATATCGAACGACGATATGGCCGGGGACAGGGGGACGATCACATGCGCCGGCGGGAACTTTGCCAGATACGCCTCCCCGGCATAACGGCTGGTGACGAAATAATCGATCCGCCCGCTGTCCAGTTTTTGGAAATTTTCACGCATGGTGGGGGCTTCCTCCACGGTCAGGGATGCACGCCAATACTCGTCGAAACCGCCGCCGAACGTATCGCCCGCGCTGATGCCCCCCCGCAGCCCTTTCAGGTCGTGCCGGGAGGCATAAGGGAACTTCCGGTCCTTGCGCGCAAAGACGACGATGGGGTTCGGGAAGGCCCGGTGGGGGGCGAACACGAGGTAGCGGGACCGTTCGGGGGTGATCCGCAGGCTGACCACCAGGTCTATCTCCCCCTGTTTGGCCAGATACAGGACGCGCTTCCAGGGGTAGACCGCCGGTCTCAGGGGCAGTCCCGGCGGCATGGCCATCCTGAGCAGTTCGATGCTCGCCCCGTCGAACCCGCCGGGGATTCCCCAGTCATAGGGGGGGTACTGGGGATTGGTCGAATAGACCACCTCGCGGCACCCCTCGGGGATAACCGGCTTTGCGGCGGCGGACGCCGCCCCGGACCCGATACCCAGGATGAACGAGGCCGCAATGGCTATGTACGTCATCAGCCGGATCATCTTCGCTCCCGAGAGGCATATCACAGGGAAAGCCCGTACAGAGGGGCTTTGGTACAAGTATCGCCCGAACGGACGAAAAATGCAAATATTGGCATAATTCAATTTGTAACGTCTTATAATGGCGGATAAAAAAGCGGATCGACGATTCGCCGGTCCGGGCAAACCGCACAAATGGTGGTATAATTAAGATGTCTATGGTGTGAATGGCCGGTTAAGCCACGGTCGGCGGGTAGACCGGGGAGAGTACAGCGCAACGGAGCGGGCGGGCGGTTCGGTTTGCCCGGAGCCGAACAGGGTCCGCACGGGGAATCTTGTGGGAGGGACACCATGCCGTTATCCCGGATTTCTCTTTATGTGATCATAGCACTGATCGCCGCGGTGATAGGGATTTCTTACCTGCACTGCGAAACAAAGGCCGACAGGAACTGCCCTGTCAATGTCATCCAGCTTTTCACAAAATATTAGCGAGCCGCACTTCATCCGGCCACGGGAAGAGAAAGTGCCCCCCCCGGTTCCACCGCGAACCGCGGGGATGCCGCCAGGGGACTACCCGTATCTCGTGAAGGCCGATACGGGAACATAATGAAAGGGGCATCCATACCTGATTTTCCGACTGCATGCGTCGCCAGGTATGGTGCCCCTCGATTATTCACAAAAGCGTCCGCGGATCAGTCATGCCGCAGACTCGCGATTTACTTGCCTGCGCAGGTGAAATTGGACTCGATGCGGCGGTTTTGCTGTTTGCCCGCGGCGGTCTTGTTGTCCGCAACCGGCCTGTCGGGACCGAAACCCTTGGCGCCGATGCGCTCCGAAGCTATCCCGAAATGCTTGATGAGATACGTGCGAACGCTGTCGGCGCGGCGCTGGGAGAGCTTAATGTTCATTTCCCGCCCGCCGACGTTGTCGGTATAGCCCTCGATAACGCCCCTGGCCTCGGGGAACTCCTTGAGGAAATCGGCCAGTTTTTTCAGTTCTTCATGATACCGGGGTTTGATGTCTGCTTTGCCCGTATCGAACTTGATATCGATGACCGTGGGGCTGCACAGCTTGGCCGGGACCGGTACGGGAGCGGGGACGATCACGGCAACATGGGCCGTGCTCTCAGCCGCACCGCCCTCGCCGTTGCAGGTCAGGGTATAGGTGGTCGTGTCCTGAGGCGTTATCGCCTGGGAACCCTCGGGGGCCACCGGGCCCACATCCGGCTGGATGGCGCATTTATCCGCGTTCTTCGATGTCCATGCGAGCGTTGCCGGCTGGCCCTTCATCACCGAATCGGGGGCTATGGTCAACCGGCTCGAAGGAGCAGGAGGCGCCGGGGCCGGGGCGGGAGCCGGAGCCGGGATAACCGGTGCGGGCATTTCCTTGACCGCCTGGGGAGGACACAGGGCGTTGGCTTTCGCCGTTGCCTCTTTTGCCAGCGCCACGCCCTCCTCGGTGTGACATGCCCTGAAAACATCATAGGCCTTGTTCCTGGCATCCTCGGCAGCCTTGAATTCAGCGGGGCAGGTCTTGTCCTTTCCGGCCTGCCGCGCGGCCTCCACGGCCCGATCCGCTTCCTGCATCTCGGCGCGGATATAGCGGCCCGGAACATTACCCCGGCCGGTGTTCACTTCGTAATGGGCACACCCGGACAACGCCCCCAATGAGGTCACCGCGACAAGAAAAGATGCCGCCTTCAACATTTTCGACAGACTCATGTTCGCCTCCTGTAATGAATGAATCACCCCGCCGCACCCAGCGGGGTATCTGTAACCCTGGTCGATAGTTTGGATCGCCCCAAGGGGCGGGAGATTGGACACCGCGAGATTAGTTTTTTTAAACCCTATCATCAAAAAATAGTTTGTCAATTACGGAATTAGGGAATTTGAGTCTTATTGGTCCGATTGGGGTGCCTTCCCGAAGGCCCGGCCCGGCTTTCGGCGCTGCACGGCCGGGACCGTCTACGGAAGTTTTTTCGCCCCGCAGAGTTCCCCCAGGTGCACAAAGGCCTTGAACAATACGGTTGCGCTTGCATCGTCGAAGGTATTGATCACGACGGAATGGATGGGGGTGTCGGTCCCGTTGATCCGGTATATGGCCGGTGCGGTGAAGTTCAATATGACGAACGCGGTGTAATCGTGGCCGGTTTCCGACAGGCGGGGATTCAGGCTCGCGAAGTCGATCCCGCTGAACCGTATGTCGTACGGGGTGCCGACCGGGAACGTCCCCAGGACCCGGTAGTCCATCACGCATGCGTCGATTTTTATGGAGGCATAGCGTTCCTGCCGGGCGACGGAGGTATTAGCCGCCATGGTCCGGGCGATCAAAGCGACGGTGGCGTCATGGGAAAGAGCGTCCCCGGCGCGGGCAATGCCACCCATGGCCAAAAACGACACGACAACGACAAGTGCGCGGCCTGCACGCTTCATGCAACCTCCAGGGCGCCGGGCCCGTACTGCTCATGTGCTTCGAGTGGGGATATCCGTCGGGATCTCCGTTCAGTCGTTTCCGCTTTCATTCCGCAACCGGGGCGCAGGGGCTTCCGCCAAAGAAGCGCAATCCCGTGCCAGGCGCGAGCCTTGTTGCGGAGAACGTCAGAACGCCGGCGGCATCTCCGGCAAAGCGGAAGAACTGATACCTTCGCATTGCGAAAAATCTGCCGTCAGGTTTCCGGCAGCATCTATCGTGATAACCCACAGGGAGTCGTAGTCAAAAGGAGACCACCCCGGAGCGGTCGGTGCGCCGCCGTTCGGAAAATAACTTGAGAGCAGCGCATTAACTATCAATGGGTTCTGCGTGTACATCCATCCGACGAGCAGCTTGTGGTTGGAGAACGTGCCGCCCGTGAAAAAATAATCACTGATGTTCGCCGGCGCCGACGATAAACCGGTATCGATAGACGATACCAGATTGAACGGGAGGCCGTTCGCGATCGCATACGGCTGCACCGTCAGGGCGGGCGCGACGCTCGACCACTGGGACAGGCCCGTGGCGCTCACCGTGCCGACACTCGACTGGGCGGGGTCCACCGACCACACCTGATCGGGAGCGATCTTGCCAAGTAGCGCAGACGGGAGATCCAAGGCCCGCCATTGGCCGGCGCCCACATAATTGTTGTCGGACCAATACCCGTGAGGATGCGCTTCGGCGTGCCGCACAAGATAGATCGTCTCATTCTTGTTGATATTCGCCGGGACCACGGCCCCGCCAACGCCGCCCGTTATGGTTATGGCGGCCGGCGACGGTGTTGAGCATGCCGCGCTCACGAACGCCGACGGCTCCAATTTCGGGTACGCGGGTGACGGCATAATCCGGCTGTCGTAGGTGGCAAGGCGCGGCGTTCCCGTAGCGGGCGCGATTGAAAGCGCATAAACATGGTTTGGGCTTACATAGCCGGCCGGAACGGACAAATTATAGTTGTGATCCGTATTCAGCTTCGCAAGCAAGCTGCTGACGGTCTTCCAGGGCGCGGCAAAAACGTAGAATCCAGGGGTCCCCGCGCCGATGATGCCGTTGACCAGCGCCTCGTTGTTTCCGTTGGTATCGTTATAATCAAGACCCTGGCACGTCGGGTAAAACTGGGCCGGTACCGCAACGCCGTCCGGCACGGCGCCGGAAGCGTACGAGACGTTAATCGGGTAGTTCTGGCCGGTATACGGAGAACCGCCCGCAAGGTCGCTCGACAGCGTGATTTGGTTAAGAAGCGCGAACTGTTGCACGGACATGAGCGCATTCAGGTCCGGGTAATGGTTTGCGGTTTGCAGGTGAGTCGTCGGTTCGAGAGCATAAATCGCCGTGACGTTGTTTCCTCCCAAAACCGAGTTCCGCAAAAAGGCACCCATGGCCAGCGACCGCTGCAATCCTTGATTGGTCAGGGTTGCGGTGACCGGGTTGACATCGCCCTGCCCGGAATGATCCAGATCTTCGCTGACGACGAATACCAGGTTGACGTCGCTTGCGAGTAACGGGGACGGATTCGACGCCGGCGGGGAGGAACCGCATCCGGCGCATAACGCCGCAATAGACAATACCAGGTTTTTCGCAGCTCTGCCCAACGATAGCTTCATACTCCCCTCCATAGCGGATTGCCGCAGTGCCGAAGCGAATAAATCATTTTCCCCAAGGTGGAATAAACGTCTCCTCGTGTGCCGTCCGGTCAGTTGTCGGAAATAATTCCCGGCTATTCTGCCTGATGCCAAGGCGCGGCGACGCAGGCGGCAGGCAAAAGAGCCGGAATTACGACAACGGATTAACCGGACAGTCCACTAGGCGGGAAATTGTTTCTGCAATGCGGCTGTCATGGCCGGGCTAAGCTGCTTGAACAGTTCCGCATTGTACGAACCGGTCGGCATCGGGCGGATGCTTGGATCGACCACGCCCGTTGAAGCCTGGGTGACCGGGTCCACCAGGCAGTTGGTGGACACATCGGCTTGGTAGATGCCCGCCGACTTGACTATCTGCTGCGCCGCGACGGCATATTTCAGCGACTTCGCGGCCGGCGTTCCGTCCTTGACCGCCGGGTCCACGTTGGTCGTGACGATCGAAACGGAGTAGTCGCTGTTGAGGTTGATGTCGAATGTGCGGAACTGCTGCGGGAAATCGTGGAGCGATGAGGTCTCGACCTGCCAGAATCCGTTCTCGGGGGCGCTCGGGTCGGGTGACGCAAACGCTTTCACGGCATTGACATGGCGATGCCCGGCGATCCACATCAGGAGGTTCGGGTGGCTATGGAGTTCCGCGAGCAAGTCCGCCAGCGTCACGGCGTTGGCCATTGGGGACGGGCTGGCGGGAGAAGCGGGAGCGGCCGTATTGTCGAACCACTCCATCCAGGTGCCTGCTTTCTGGACGCTGATGGGTATATGGGCTGCAATGATCATCAACTGGCCGGCGTCGGTGGCGGTGGCATCTCCAGCGGCAAGCTCGGCCTTGAGCCAGTCCCAGCGCGCCTGGTCGAGGAAGCCGTGCCCGTGGATGCTTATCGAACCGTCGTCCTCCCGCTGGGTATTGTCCAGGACAATGACCTTGATCGGGATGTCGGATTTCGGGACGAAGCTGTAGCAGGCGAAACCGGCCTCCTGGCCGGCCGGGACCAGATTGAAACCGTGCCCCGCCGGGCGGGTGGACGTATTGAAGAATTCCCTGACCCACTCGGCGGAAGCGAGCGATCGGCGGTCCGGGTCGGCAACGACCTTGGGGGGGCTGCTTAAGCCGGAGACGGCGCCATACTTGATGATGTTGCCGTTTGGCGTCGAACCGTCGATGACCCCCATGTAATACTGGGGCCACGAGGTATTGTAGATATTGTTGGGGCTGGCGAGAAGGTCGACTATGGCGAGAACTTCATCACTCGCGCAGGAGCCGCGCAGGCTGCGGCCATTGCCGTCTTGGACATCGGGGGGGACCGAGCCGAGCCAGAAACTGTCGTGATTGCCCCTGGCCTGATACCAGGGGATCGACGGGTCGAGCCCCGCTGCTTTGAACGGCTTCTGGTAGTCAATGGTGCCGGTACCGGCATGGGCGCCGGAGCTGGGGTCGATGACCTTGCCGTCGATGACGTCAATGTACCACCGCAACTCATTGTACTGGGTACTGTTGCAACTGTCGCCGAGGGAGATGCCGAAATCGATCGGGTCCTGTTTATGGAGGGCATTTACCGTCTGGATGACGGCATCAAGCATCTGGGTCGTGTACATCATCGTCGGCGAATAGACCGACGTGACGCCGGCTTCGACGCCGTATTTGTCCAGCGGCTGCATGTAGATCAACTGGGAAGGCGATTCCTTGTCCGTGATGTGGACATCCGTCATGGCGAAGAATCGCAAAAGCTTTGCCGGGTTGTTGATTGCCGGGGCCTGATAGGCCGGCGGCATGATGTCGGTGCGCTTCTCGCTGGGGAGAGGGGCTCCATACGACCACTCGCCATAGCCATTCTGGTCGTAAAGCGAAATCTGGTTCAGGTACGGGGGTGCGAGCGCTCCGGTGGTCGTACCGGGCACAATCGTTTTCTGAAGCGTCGTGTAGGCGGTGGAACTGATCGGGTACCCCGCAACCTGAGACCCGCCACTCGTACCGCAGCCAAACAGCACCGGACTGATGGAAGCGCATGCAAGCGCGCCGGCGGAAACCTTGATGAACTCCCGCCGATTCACGCTGCTGTTGAAGGTTGAATCGATGCTGTCGTGTGCCGGATCATCCTTTACCATGTGGGCTCCCTCTCGTTCTTTGGCAGATGAATGGTGCAATTAATGAGCACCGAATCCATTGGATTTACCATATTCTTTCACGATTGTCCGGTATATTTTGCGGGCACCGGGGTACGCCGGAGACATAATCCAACGATTGCCTTGACGAGAGAATTAATCCGGGGACCGTATACTTAATTCTCAGCCCGCAAGCCTTACCCCAAAAACGCCCCGCCAACCTTCTCCATCCCATCCCCCCTTCTACTCCCTGAAATCGCAAATTTCAATTGTAAAATCAACGTGTTAAAAATATTAACGCCGTCCCGGAAATGTTAATTTTTTTAACATTTTCCCGTCCTCCCCGAACCTGCCGATATTGCAAGAAAAAAGGCCCCCGGATCGCCTCCGGAGGCCTTTTTTGTATCGTTTTGACCCACCCGCCCTAACAGATCTCCGCAACCTCCAGGGTCCAGGTGAACGCTTTCGTATTGAGGGCCAGGACGTATTTGTTGGCCCCGTCCCACACGGCGAAGCTGATGACCTTGGCCGCACCCTCCATGTGGTCCCACAGGGAGCAGACCTCTTTGATGAAGATCCGTTCGCGGCTCAGCCGGTCGGTCTGCTCGAACCAGACCGGTTTGATCCTGCCCTGCTCGATGACCACGGCAACCCGGATCGGGCCGGGGAGTTGTATCGTTTTTACGGTAGGCATGATTACAGGTTGCCATATGACTACCATATCATGTCAATTGTTTTTTTCCGGGACCCTGCCCCGCGTCAGTCCCGGTCCGCCATGAACAGGGCCAGGTACGGCACGTAGCGCCGGTCCTCGTTCTCCAGATGGTCCACCCACCAGTTTCGCAAAAAGGTCAGCAACTCCAGGGAGAGGTCGTCGCGATCATCGAGACCGGCCTCGCAGATGGCCTGCGTCTTTTGCGCCATCCCGTAATGGACTTCCTGGTGCTCGGTAAACTTGGGATAGCCCACAAGGCGGAGAAGCCCCTCCTCGTCGGCGAAATGGGTCCTGGTGTACAACAGCAGATCGTTCAGGATGTTTTCCAGATCGAGCGGGCCGGCCTTTTCCTTCCGGTAGTTGTGGATGTCGTTGAGGATGTTGATGATCTTCATGTGCTGCTTGTCGAGCTTTTTGACGCCGACGCTGTACTCGTGCTTCCAAGCGATGAATTGCGTTTCGTCCTCCGGCTGCTCCCGGCTTGCGTCGATCTCCGGCATTTCCATGGCACCTCCAGTTTATGCGGGCGGCCTCGCCGAATCCGGGGTCCGGAGGCCAATCGGGGGACGGGACATGAAACTCAAGCAGATTACTATCCCCGGCATCCCTTTGTTCTTTATAAAATCAGTTTAGTAACCCCTTCCCATCTTACCCGTACAGCCGCAAACTTCAACAACAAAATCAATATGTTAAAATATTTAACACAATCCCGGAAATGTTAAAAAAATTACCATAAAAAGACCATTTCAGCCGTCTTCACCGAACCGGCCGTTATCACACGCAAAAAAACCACGGAACACCTCCGGGGGCCGCCGACTGTATCATTATGACCCATTCCCGCTGCGCCCCATCGAACCGGCCCGGCACAAAAAACCACGGATCGGCCGGGGCTCGGACACGTGCCGCGTCATTCCCCAAGACCCCGCCTGCCGCCGTGCGGCACGCCGCTCTTGACATGTAACCATGTGGTTACATATAATGAAGTCATGGACACGGATACCCTCTTCAAAGCGCTTGCGCACCAGAGCCGCAGGAAACTGCTGGACGCCCTGTGCGAGCGGAACGGCCAGACGCTCGGAGAGTTGTGCGAGCATCTGAGCACGAGCAGGCAGGCGGTGATGAAACACCTGGCGATCCTGGAGGATGCGAACCTCGTCACCGTGAAGTGGGAGGGGCGGGAGAAGTTCCACTTCCTGAACCCGGCCCCGATCCAGGAGACCTATGGCCGCTGGGTGGATAAATTCCAGCGGCACCGGGTGCAGGCCCTGGACTCTTTGAAGCGGAACCTTGAAGCAGAGAAAGGAGCATTACCATGAACAGCCCGATATTTCTGTACGTGAGCTATATCAGAACGACCCCCGAGGAGCTCTGGGAGGCCCTGACCAGCTCGGAATTCACCCGCGAATACTGGATGGGACTCACGGTGGAATCCGACTGGAAAACCGGCTCTTCCGTCCGCTTCATCAAGCCGGACGGCAGCAGCGTCCTCAGCGGCGCCATCCTCGCCGCCGAAAAGCCCCAGGTGCTCTCCTACACCTGGAGCTACCAGGGGACCGAGCAGGCGCGGGCCGAAAAACCCTCGCGGGTCACGTTTCTTCTGGAGCGCTTCGAGCCCGATCCGAACCTCGTGAAGCTCACGGTCACCCACGACGAGTTCCCGGAAAACACCACGGTGTTCAAGGACATCAGCAACGGCTGGCCGATGGTGCTGAGCAGCCTGAAGACCCTGCTCGAAACGAAACAGGCGATGCATTTTACGGGCAACTGCGGCAAATAACCGCAGCAGCAAGAACCGCACAGGGGCCGCGCCGGCATCTTTCCCTTCGGGGGGGAAGGCAGGCCCGGCCCCAAAGGCATCTGGTCCCCCCCGTTCCGGGCGCCGGGCGGGTGTGGGCATGCGGGACGATTTGCGGTACACTGTGGGAAAGGAGTCGAACGGCACAAGGAGGCGACGCTATGGATAGCGGGCAGGCGGCACTCGAAACGAAAGGCGTTACGGTAAAGTTACTGTCAACGGTCGACCTCGGCCCCGAGATCGAGGGCATGGAGGGGCGCCAACTGCGGATGCGCATGGTGACCATCGAACCCGGCGGCGTCTTCGGCCCGGTGCACGACCACAAGGACCGGCCGGGCACCGTCTATATCCTGCAGGGAACGATCACCGACCACCGGGATGGGGTCGCCACGGACTACGGGCCGGGGGTGGGCTGGCCCGAGGACCGGAACACCCTGCACTGGCTGGAGAACCGGGGAACGGTTCCGGCGGTGGAGATCTCGGTGGATATCGTCAGGCGATGGTAGGCGCAGGCGGGATGGGGAAGCCGAATTACCGGGGCATCATGCCTGTTTTTCCGGCGGCATGGATCAACCGGCGTGGTGTCCCTCTGTTCTTCCTACGCTACTTGAGTTATGATATATTTAAAAAAAGTAAGCTGAATATTAGCTGTTATAAAGTGACTAGCCATATGTTCCCGATTTGGGAATCTAAGTTCAGGGAGATATGCTCTCAGTCCCTAATCTGGCTTTTACTTTATGTGTGCCGGCTAGTTTCACTTTTACAGCCGAAAGGATGTGAAGGTGATGAAAGCACGTAACTTGTTTTACTCGTTCATGGTATCTGTGGGCTTGTTGCTTTTCTGCGGATACCCGGCAGCCAATTCCCAGGAAACGGCTCCCAGGGGCAATAAGGATTTTAAAGCGGAAGTAAAACAGGCAGTCGATCTGGGACCGGAAATTGAAGGTATGAACGGCCGCCAGTTGCGCATGCGGACTCTGACGATAGAACCAGGCGGATACATTGGGATTCATAGTCACAAAGACCGGCCGGCCGTTGTTTATTTCCTGCATGGCGAAGACACGGTAACTTCCGAAGACGGCACCGTAAAGGTCTTTCACCCTGGCGACACCTCTTCCGCAGACAAGGATACGATACATTGGCACCGTAACGATGGAAAAGAGCCGGTAACGCTCATTGCCGTCGATGTGTTTCATAAGGTAAAATGAACACACATCCGCATATGTATTGACCAAAACACATTGGCTTTCAGACCGCTACGGGGAGAGGCCCCTTAGTGGCGCCGTTGCCGCCTGTTTGGTGACTGCCGCTTTATCGGCTCCGGCATGTTGGCTCCTTAATAAGCAGCGTGTCCTCATATTCCCGCCTGTATCTCTTCCGGCCGGTAATTCCCCTGTCGCGGCCCGCCATATATGGTGGCTATGCCACATATGATGGATAGCGCTGACGGCTTCCCCCTCGCCACACCCCCATTTTATCCATTTATCCCTGTATAATCAGATTCTTGCATCCGAGGTTACTATTTGTTCCCTTCGGCATGTTCATTGCGATACACCTTTTCTGGAGACTCAAGATCAATCTGTTGGGATCAGACCTGCAAATTTCAAATTTTCTGCGAGAACCAGTGAACATTTTTGAAATTTGCAGACCTGACCCCTGGACTTTTTACTGTGGAAAAGGAGGCGACACTATGGATAGCGGGCAGGCGGCACCCGAGACGAAAGGCGTTACGGTGAAGTTACTGACAACGGTCCACCTTGGCCCCGAGGTCGAGGGCATGGCGGGGCGCCAACTGCGGATGCGCATGGTGACCATAGAACCCGGCGGCATCTTCGGCCCGGTGCACGACAATAAGGACCTGCCGGGCACCGCCTATGTCGTGCAGGGAACGATCACCGCGCACCGGGATGGGGTCGCCACGGACTACGGGCCGGGGGCGGGCTGGCCCGAGGACCGGAACACCATGCACTGGCTGGAGAACAGGGGAACGGTTCCGGCGGTGGAGATCTCGGTGGATATCGTCAGGCGATGGTAGACGCAGGCGGGATAGGGAAGCCGAATTACCGGGGCATCATGCCTGCTTTCCCGCGGCATGGATCAACCGGCGTGGCGTCCCACAATTCTTCCGTTTCCTACTTTCCCTTATAGGCGACTATGGTGCCCGCCTCAATGCGGACCGAGGGCCCAAGCACCGAACCCAGGCGGTCCTTCACCCAGAGCCTTGCTTTCTCGTTCGCGTTTATCGCCTCGGAAAGCGATTTGAAGATGGTAAGGGACATCATTGCGCCATCTCCCAGATCGATCCAGAAATATTCGACGAACCCCGGCAAAGAGGATATGAGCGGCACAAACACCTCATCCACCTTCTTCGCAGCGGCTTCCGGGTCCTTCACCCCTTCATAACGTCTCGCGGTGGCAAACATATTCCGTTTCATACTGCCCTCCCCCAACATTCCCCTGCGTTCCCGGACAGTATTACTCTACCACGGGGGGGCAAATATGAGAACAGGGGATTTGGCGACGTTTCTGTGGCTTGTTTGGTGATTGCCGCCTTATTCTGTTCCAGCGGTTGGGTTACAAGTCCTCTCAGCCTATAGCTCAGATGCCTTCTTCTCGAAGGTTGAAGCCAGATCATGTTGATTTGTTTTACGCAACTGATCTGCGTATTGACGCAAAACTTCGGACGTCCAGGTACGGTCCTGTCCCTCAAACTGCTTGGCTATTGGCAGAACTCGCTCAAGTAAGCGAGAACCATCCGTCCATTTCCCTTGTGCTGCAAGATTTACTGAGAGTTCTACCTCTCGCCGGCCAATCCTCAAGCTTGATGGCTGCGAAAACCTCTCTTCTATTGTTAACGATTGATTCAACAAGTCCTCAGCTTCTTGGAACTTGGCCAGCCTCCGTTTTATGAGAGCCAGATTGTAAAGCCTTTGAGATTTCAGCTCCTGTCCAAGATCACCCCAGTCAACATTTACAAGGGCTCGATAACAAGCTTGTTCCGCGTCATCCAATTGGCCCTCACTCATCGCTATATGGCATATTTCTGCGTAATTGTCGGATGTTGCACGGTTAATCGGATTTGCACATCCAGCGATCAAAAGTGTGAAAAGTAAGATAATGAGTGCATTTTTCATATGTATCCTATTTACCCAACGTCGTTGGAAGAATTTGTTAGGCTCAGGCCTACGAACTTCAAATTTTCAGCGAGAACCAGTGGACATTTTGAAATTTGTAGGCCTGATCCCTGGGTTTTCATTAACTAAAAAGGTTGTTTAAAATTAGATCAATAATTTAAAACTTGGGGGTGCACCAGCGGTGCGGGTTCATCGTGCCGACTCTGGGTAATCCACGAGGGGTCAGGTCTACACTCTACACAAAATGAAAAATACAGCCCCCGGCAACCTCCACTATGCCCCATCTCACTCCCCATCCAACACCTCGCGCACCTTTACCGCCAGCTCCTGGGCCGAGAAGGGCTTGGAAATGAAGTTCACCCCTTTGTCCAGCACCCCGTGATGGGCGATCACATTGGCCGTGTATCCCGACATGAACAGGCTTTTCCGCACCAGACCCAGGCTTCTCAGCTCATCTGCCAGTTCCCTGCCGTTCATCTCGGGCATGACCACGTCCGTCAGCAGCAGGCTGATCACGCCGTCGTATGCTTTGGCCAGCGCGATCGCCTTGCCCGGCGTTCCCGCCGTCAGCACCGTGTAACCGAACTTTTCGAGCAGGGCCTTGGTCATGCTCAGGATACCCGCCTCGTCTTCCACCAGCAGGATGCATTCGTGTCCGTGCGAGGGGAGCAAAACCGGGGCTTTGTCCTGATCCTGCCCGGCGTCGCCCGTATAGCGCGGCAGATAGATCTTGAACGTGGTGCCCTGCCCCGGCTCGCTGTATACCTTGATGAAGCCGTTGTTCTGCCTGACGATGCCGTAGACCATGGCCAGCCCCAGGCCGGTCCCTTCACCGAGCGCCTTGGTCGTGAAAAACGGCTCGAAAATATGCGCCTGGGTTTCCCTGTCCATGCCGCACCCGTCGTCGCTCACCACGAGCAGCACATAATCGCCCGGGATGAATCCCAGGTTGGCGGCGCAATACTCCGCGTCGTAGCTGCCGTTTGCGGTCTCGATGGTGATCTTGCCGGTGTCCTTGATGGCGTCGCGGGCGTTGACGCACAGGTTCGCCAGGATCTGGTCGATCTGGGTCGGGTCCATATGGACCTTCCAAAGCTCGGCCGCCGGATGCCATTTGAGCTGGACATCCTCGCCGATGAGCCGTTGGAGCATCTTGAGCAGGCTTGCCGTGGTCCCGTTCAGGTCCACCACCTTGGGGGCGATGGTCTGCCTGCGGGCGAAGGCCAGGAGTTGTCCCGTCAGTTCGGCCGAACGCTGCGCCGTTTTCGAGATCTCCGTGAAGTCGGCGCGCGCGGGATGATCCAGCCCCAGACGCATGAGCCCCAGCTCCGCATGGCCTAAGATGATGGTCAGCATATTGTTGAAGTCATGGGCCACGCCGCCGGCCAGACGGCCGATGGACTCCATCTTCTGGGCCTGGTTGAGCTGGGCTTCGAGCCGGGATTTCTCCGCCTCCGCGAGCACAATATCCGTGACATCGGCATTGACGCCGATCATGCGCACCGCCGTGCCGTCCCTATCCCGTATGACGATGGCATTGCCCTTGATATGCCTGACCGTGCCGTCCGGGCGGCGGATGCGGAACACGATGTCGAACTCGCCCGTACCGTCCAGCGCGGCCTGCCGTGCGGCAAGAGCCGTTTCCCGGTCCTCCGGGTGGATTCCCGCCAGCCACGGGTCGACACCTTCCGCGTAGGTATCGCGGGTAATGCCGTACATTTCGTACAGCCGGTCGTCCCAGAGTTTATGGTTGTCGCGGATATTCCAGTCCCAGATCCCCAGGCCGGCGGACGAGGTCGCCAATTGCAGCCGCTGGGAGATGTTCGTCAACTGCTCGAAGGTGCGCTTGCGCTCCGTGATGTCCGAAAAGGTTATGACGGCCCCGTGCAACTCGCCGTCGTCCAGGATGGGATACGAAGAGTATTCGACGGGAAAGAACGTGCCGTCGCGGCGCCACAGCACTTCATTGTCCACGCGGCACCCTTCGCCGCCCAGGCTCGCGGGATGAAAGATCGGGCAGTTTACGATCGGGTACGGCCGGCCGTCGGCACGGCGATGGTGAATGAGGGCGTGTATGTTCTTGCCGATGCACTCATCCGACTCATAGCCCAGCATCGTAAGGGCCGACCGGTTGATGAAGGTGCAGGTTCCGGCCGGGTCGATGCCGTAGATGCCCTGGTCCGTATTCTGGAGCAGGTTCAGGATCAGTTCGTTGCTCTCTTTCAGCTTCTCCTCGGCCTGCTTGCGCAGCATGGACTCGCCGATATTTTCGGCGACTTTTTCCAGGCTTTCTATTCCTTCGAGGGTGAAACGCCCTTTCCTGCGGTCGTTCAATTGGAGCAGACCGGCAATGCGCCCCTTGGCCCGGATCGGGATCAGTGCTATGGATGCGTACCCTTGATGTATGCACTCGTTGCGGGGATTGGTCCGGGGGTCGTCGTCGGCCGGCACGTGAAGAAAGGGGAAGGAGTCGTTCGTCCAGGCGCTGCCGCCTTTGGTGAAAAGGGGATTGGTTGGGTCGGTCCTGCACGTGACGACCAGCCCGCAGGTGCATTCCAGGCAGATGTTGCCGCACTCGTCCCGGCAAATCCCCCCGTCCTTCGCCCTGGCCAGCAATGAATTCTCTCTTAGCAGAAAGTCCTGGGGGAACCCCTCCTGGTAGAAATAGGGGTAGTCGTCCTCATCCTGGAGGCGGATACCCACGGCATCGACGCCCGTTGCCGATTTGATTATTTCGATGACACCCTGGATTGCCGCTTTCCGGTCGTTCTTTTCATTCAATACCAGCAGGATATCCTGCCCCATGTTGCGATAGGCTTCCGCCCGCTTGAGCCCGGTGATGTCGCGGCAGGTGACGACCGACCCGATGATCAGGCCGTCGTTGTTCCGGATGGGCCCGAAACTGAAACTGCCGGCCCAGGTCTCGCCGGTGTCTTTGCGGCGGAGGGTATATTCGGCGTTTTTGACCGTTTCCCCCCGGAGCGCCCGCGGGACCGCCCACATGTCCAGCGGCGCCAATTCGCCATTATCCATGAAGACGTCGATAAGGTCCGGGTAGTCGGCAAGCCTTTTCGAACACTCCTCCTTGTCCCCGAACCGGTGGAAGGTGGCAAAGGCTTCATTCAACTCGATAAACTCGCCGTCCGCATTGGAGATGAAGACCGCATCGGTCATACTGGACAGCGCCGCTTCCAGAAAGACCTTTTTCTCCAGCAGGTCGTCTTCGGCCTTCTTGCGTTTGGATATATCGACCGCAACGCCGAAAATGCGGGTCACCTTTCCGGAAGGGTCGAAATAGGCCTGCGCCTTTACCTCCAATGTCACCTGATTCCCATCGCTCAGCACGAGCCTGACCTCGGCCGTGTAGGTGTCCGCGCCCGGCTTCAGGCCGCCGATGGCCTTCTCAAGCTTCGGCCGGTCGTCGGGGTGGACATATTCGAAGAATTTCCGGGCGGTGGCCTTGGCCAATACCTCGTGATCGACGCCGAAGACATTCCGGCAACTCTCGGAGCGGAGCACGGTGTCCGCGGCCATGTCCCAGTCGAAGGTGAACAGGTTGGAAACGCTCAATACCTGCTGGGTTACGCTCTCGTTCTCCTGCAACCTTTTCTGGATGCGTACCCGCTCGGTGATATCGAACGAATAGTGGAAATAAAGATCGTCCGTGACCGGCACCCAGTGCGCTTCGAATACCCTGGAGCCCACTTCTATTTCTATGCACTGCTCCTTCCCGGTGGCCCACAGGTCCTCAGCCAGACACCAGGAACAGGGGGCTTCTTTCTTCCGCCAGGACTCGAAGCATGTCGAGCCGCCGACCATGCCGATCTCCTTTGCGGCCCGGTTCGACAGGACGACCTCCCGCGTCGCCTTTCTCAGAAGGCCCGCAACGCCGGGGAAATGGTCCAGCAATAACTGGTATCCCCTCATTTCGCCCGGGAGGCGATCATCGGCGCCGGCGGCGGGCGCGAACAAGTTTGTGGACATGATTGCCTCCAGAACTACCTGCCGGGGGAGCGGCAAGCCCCCCTCTGCCGCACACCGGCATCCCGGACCGGCAAGGGGATACGCTGCTTATCCGCCCCTCTCCGGTCCGCCGCGGCTTGCCCGCGACCGTACGCTAGTGCTCCCCCCGGGCCAGTACGGCCAGGGCCGTGAGCGAAACACAGACCTTCGCAATTACCGGCTCGGCGGGGCTTGTGCCAAGCACCCCCACGCCGGCTACGATCAGCAGGGTGATACCCACACCCGCAACAACCCAACCCGTCAGTATCTTGAACATGGTACGACTCCAATCCGGCCCGGCCTCTTCCCTTACGTCAATCTGAACCTGCCGACCAACTCCTGGAGAATCACGGCGTTCGACGACAGTTGCGACGCCGCGGCGGCCGTCTCGCTCGCCCCCCGGGAGGACTGATGGACGACCTCGGTAATCTCCTGAATGTTCGACGTTATCTCGCTGGTGGTGGCGGTCTGTTCCTCCGCCGCCGTCGCTATCTGGTTGATCTGCATGGTCACTTCATTGATCCGGGACAAGATCTCTTCCAGGGCCTGCCCCGATTTTTCCGAGCTTGCCGCCCCCTTCTCGACCTCCGAAACACCCTCCTCCATTGCGGAGACGGCGGATTTGGTCTCGTTCTGGATGGTTTTTATCATGTCGGAGATCTCTTTGGTCGCCTTGGTCGTCCGCTCCGCAAGCGCGCGCACCTCGTCCGCGACCACGGCAAAGCCCCTCCCCTGTTCGCCCGCCCTGGCGGCCTCGATGGCGGCGTTCAATGCCAGCAGGTTGGTTTGATCCGCAATATCCTCGATCGTGCCGACGATCGCCCCGATCTGCTCGGAGCGCGCGCCGAGGCTTTCAACGGTTTGGGCCGATTGCTTCACGCGTTCCGCAATCCTGCCCATGCCGTTGATGGTCTCCTGGACGACACTCGCCCCGTTTGTGGCGGAGCGGCTCGTCTGCTGCGAGCTTTCCGCCGCCATGGTGCAGTTGCGGGCGATATCGGTGCTGGTTGCGGCCATCTCCTCGCTCGCCGTGGCCACGGTATTCGTCTGCGAGGCGACCTCCTCCGCCCCGGTGGCGATATGCTCCGCGGTGGCCTGAAGCTGGCTTGCGGCGGAGGCCACCTGGCTGGAGGTGTCCGCCACCTTGCCGAGTATATCCCGCAGGTTGCCGATCACCCTGCGCGACGACTCCGCCAGGTGGCCGATCTCGTCGGCGCCGGTCACCGCAATCGTTACGGTCAGGTCGCCGTTGGCAAGCCTCTCGTTCGCGGCCACAAGCTCGGATATGGGGCGGATGATGCTCCTCATGATGAAGAGCGTCGTGAACACGGAAAGAACGCCGGAGAGGACGAGGATGATGACGGTGATGCTGCTTGTTCGTTTCACCGACGCCGCAACGTCGTCACCCGCCTTGTCCATCTGCTTCCCCTGGAACAGGATGATATCGTCGATAGCCTTGAAATATTCGCCCTGGGTCTTGCGGACGCTCGTGAAAAGCTCTTTTCCGGCCTCATCCTTTTTCCGGTTTTCGATCAGTTCGATTATCAGGTCTTGGGATTTGACATAGGCGGCGCGCTTTTCCTGGAGCCTTGCCATCATGGCCTTGCCCTCGCCGGACTGGATGCCCTTGTCCAACTCGTCGATTTTTTTCGTGATCGCCTCGCGCGCTTCCAGAATCCTTTTCTTCTCCTTCTGGTTGTCGGCCGGGTCGTCGCTCAGGATCATGTTCCGCACCGCCCTGGCGATCACGTTCATATTATCTTTGACCTCCGCCAGGGAACGGGCCTTCGGCCAGCGGTCGTCGGTGACCCGCTGGACCTCGCCGTTTATGGACGACAGGCGGCTGATGGAATAGACCCCCAGGATGACGAGGAACAGCAGAACGACACCGAACCCGATAGTTAGCCTGACCCCGATTTTCATGTTCGAGCTGTTCATGACGGTATAGTCCTTTCAGATTGGTTGACTGAACACGGTTGCACCAGGGGCCGGACAGGCCCGGCTCGCGCACGTAACATCGGCAAAGGGCGGCATGGCGGAGAGCGCATGCGAAACCCAGGAAGGGAATTACGGGGACGGGAGACGTGACCGCCGGCCCCGGAAACCCTTCCGCACAGCCCCCCGCACGCCTTCGCCAATCCTGTTAAAACCCACTCACCTTCTACTCTCCGTATTCACAAATTTCAATCGCAAAATCAATATGTTAAAATAATTAACACTCACCCCGAAAGTGTTAAAAAAATTAACATAAAAAGACCATTTCAGACTGCTTCCCCGAACACCACGGTATCACACGAAAAAAGGCCCCCGGATCGCCGCCGGAGGCCTTGTTTTGTATCATTATGACCCATTGCGCCCGCTACGGCCTCCCGATGGGAACACCGCACCTCCTGTGCACAACCATCCGCACCGGCACGGAAAAAGGTTTGCCGTGGCGGTTGCAAAGGTATACTATCTATACCATGACATTCGAGTACGATTCCGAAAAAAGCGACGCCAACAGGAAGAAGCATGGGATTGATTTCACTGCTGCGCAGGCGTTATGGGACGACCCGGATCGTATCGAGATACCGGCACTGACGACCGGTGAACCACGGTTTCTGGTACTAGGCAGGATCGACGGTAAACACTGGTCGGGGGTCATAACGTATCGGGGGGAGAACGTCAGGATCATCTCGGTGCGCCGTTCGAGGAAAGAGGAGGTCCATATCTATGAAGGCTGAAGAGTTCGACAGGAAATTCGACGACAACGAGGATATTTCCGCCTATCTGGACGTCTCCAGGGCTCATCGGCCCGGACAGGAGCAAAAGAGGGTGAATGTGGATTTCCCGGTGTGGATGATCCGGGAACTGGACAAGGAAGCAAAGCGCCTGGGGGTGCCCCGGCAATCCATCATCAAGGTCTGGGTGGCCGAACGGCTCCGAAAGGCGGCCTGATGCCCTCCCGGCTGTCCGGGTGCGAGGCACACGGGGGACAGGCCGCTTATCGGTGCCTGACGTTACGCCGGCCTTGGGGATTATCGGCTCTGCAAGATTCAAAACGCCTTACAATTCCCCGCTGAAATGTGAAATGCGCCGACCTGCCCCGATGAGTTTTACCGGAATTCGGCACCTTGAATTATCGGGCCGATATATTACAATAACCTCACAGGCACCTGACCGGCAGCCGTACCCGGTCCCCGAATCTCCCCTGCGCGCCGCGCGCCGGGCTTTCACGGGGGGCGGAGGGAGACCGGCAGCGGGAACGATGTGAGAGGGGGTCATACCATGAAAAGATTACTCGTGCTGACGATGCTATCGGCGTTGACATGCGTTGTTCCGCCGGCGGCGATGGCCGGGGTGAATGTGGACATCAGCATTTCCCTGCCGCCACCCGTCGTATTTTCCGCGCCTCCCGAGGTGGTGGTGATACCGGGGACCTATGTCTATGCCGTGCCCGACATGGATGCGGACATCTTCTTCTACAACGGCTGGTGGTGGCGTCTGTGGGACGGGCGCTGGTACCGCTCCCATTACTATGACTCGGACTGGGTCTACTATCGACGGATTCCATCCTTTTATACCTGGGTACCGCCGGGGTGGAGGAACGACTACCGGGAGCATCGCTGGCAAGGGCGTCAGTGGAACTACCGGCGCATACCGCCCCAACAGGTCCAGCGCAACTGGAGGAATTGGGAAAAGAACCGGCATTGGGAGAAACAGCAGACGTGGGGTGTCCAGGGCATGAGGCCCCAGGCGCGGCCGCAACCGCAAAGGCCGCAGCAGACCCGGCCGCAACCGCAAACGGTCAGACCGCAACCCAGGGAGGCCCAGCCGCAGCGCATGCAGCCGCAACAACAGCAACACATACAGCAACAGCAACACATACAACAACAGCAACACATACAACAACAGCAACACATACAACAACAGCAACACATGCAGCAACAGCAACACATGCAACAACAGCAACACATGCAACAACAGCAACACATGCAACAACAGCAACACATGCAACAGCAACGCGTACAGCCGCAGCAACAGCAGCAACATATGCAACAGCCGCAACGCCGCGAAGCGCCGCAACAGCCCGGACCTCGGCAGGAAAACCCCGGAAGGGGGGCGGACGAAAGGAACGAGAGAAGGTAGGAACCCACGGCTCGGAAAGGCGGCCTGATCCCCACCCGGCAATCCGGGGGTGATTATCCGCCGGCGGGAATAGGCACGCCCCCTGAAAGCGTGTATCATAACGACACAAAAAAGGCGCCCGGAGACGATCCGGGGGCCTTTTTTCGTATGAAAACAGCGGGTTCGGCGGATGGCCGTTCATGTTAATTTTTTTAACACTTTCGGGATAGTGTTAATATTTTTAACATACTGATTTTGCAATTGAATTTTGCATTCGCGGGGAGTAGAAGGGTGGGTGATCGTGATGTTGTTCTTTTGCGGCGGAAGTGGGGGCGGTGCGGGTTGGGGGATGGATACCAATAAGTAGCCTGTCCCCGTATTGGTCCCTTAGTCTCTCCGAGTTAGCCAACATCAAAGGATAAATTATGTATCAATATGATCAAAAGCCAGGAACTCGCTTATCAGATGAATCAGCCTCTGCTCTCCAACAAATACATGATTCGGAATACTCTGTGCTTGTTGGCAGAAATAATTGCGGGAAGTCTTTTCTGTTGAAGGCGTTAACTCAGCAATGGGGAAAGAATTCTTCTTACCTAGGGCCGGCGAGATATCAGAATTTTAATTTGCTGGGCTATTACATTCCAAACAGGAATAGGAAAGATGAGAAGTGGCAGCAATGGCAGCAGCAATGGCAGCAGCAACAGCAAAATATTGATAATTCGCCGGTCAATCTCCAACAAGCAATTTCAGAACTGTCTGACGAAAAAAGAGAACACTTAATAGAGATAATTTATGAACTTATGGGTGTTAAACTCGAAATTCGTCATACTGTCTATGATAATTCAATGTCTCAGAAATATATTTCATGTGGAGGGCACAACATTTCATATACAAGCTCTGGTTTTAGGTTGATAGCAACTCTTGTTACAAGCCTTATGGATACTGATTATGAAAAATTTCTTATTGATGAGCCTGAGCTTGGTATTAGCCCAGAAGCACAAGGAATATTAGCTGATTTTCTTTTCGATCGTAAACACCGTGAAAAATATTTTCCTCATATTAAGACTATTGTTTTTGCAACACATTCAACAATATTTTTAGATAGGAATAACATCTATAATAACTTCACTGTTGAAAAAAATGGTGACGAAATATCTGTTAGAAAAGTTGAGACACAAACTGATTTTAATGACATCCATTTCTTTTTACTAGGTAATCGCTTCGAAACTCTTTACTTGCCTTCTGCAATAATATTGGTTGAAGGTAAATCTGATCATAGCTTCATTGATCGTGTGCTCGCTCTTCGTTATCCAGGATACTTAATAAGTGTTGTACCTGCACACTCCGACAGCAGAATTAAAGAAATATTGAGTATTGCGAAAGGGCTCTTTTCTGATTTACAGAAAAGTCCATATAGAGACAGAATCTTTGTGATCCTTGACTCGACCCATACCGCTGGTTTGCCGGAGCAGTTGATCACAATGGGACTAACTTCTAACCACATTGTTAAGTGGCCTAAAAATGGCATCGAGTATTACTATCCTCCCTCCATCGTCGACAAGATTTTTGGCATTGGTCCAGAGATACAAATTACAGGAGATATTATTTCCCGCAACGGCATCTCGCATTCAAAGGCAGTGTTGGCAGAAAAAATAGTTTCACTCTTGGACTCGGTCACACCTATGCAAGCTGATTTTACGCAGCTTTTTCTGGTGCCACTTGAGGCAAAGATTGGGGTACTATAAGGCGTCAGAGGAGAATTCCGGGGACAGTATACTTAATTGGGAACAGGCACCAAATGAGTAGCAGAGAGCCAATAAGTAGCCTGTCCCCTTTTCTGTCTTCGAGAGTGGTGGCTGCGTAATGAGAATACGGTCGTGCTCGTAACCTACACAACCGGCCTTGAGCACCGCGGGCAAGAAGATTCTGTTATCGACCAAATTCTTGCCACACTCGAAGTGGCATGACGCCCAACAGCGGCGCAGACACTGACGCGGCTCCTCGCCGCGTAGGTCACGCCGCGACACGTTGGCGAATTGAGTTTCACTATGACCGAAATAGATAAAATTCTTGCACAAGAGGAAGAGACTTGGCGAGACAGAACATATGAGGAAATTCTGAGTCTGTTAAATAACACTCAGTGTTATTCAATACGCAAGGGGCGTAAAAATTACTATTTAGAAGTTGATGGCGAACAGAGTACCAACCAAGGCGAGATAATTGTCAGAATTGAATGTTCTCGCGTGTTTTTATTTTTCCTGTGGTCTGGCAAGGCCAGATATTTTGCATTTTCGCAATCTTTAGAAACAAGAAGCGTAGACAAAAGCGAGTATTTTTAATAGACGTACGGGCAGGCGCAGGCAGGATTGACCTTAAACATTTTGCGAGACAGGAATTGCCAACAAGGCCAGTGGAGCGGTGAACCCGCTCACCGGCCAGCCGTTGAACGAAAGAAAAAATGAAAAAGCTGATCATCATCGCATTAATTATCGTGTCGGTGGGCATTGCCGCCCTTTCCTTCAAGGCCGGACGGCTTGAGAACCCCTTACCAGCAAATGCGACGGCAGACAAGATTCTAATCGAAAAGAGCAAGCGTCGCCTGACATTGTTGAACAAGAATATTCCGCTGAAAACCTATGAAGTATCGCTAGGCAAAGAGCCTGTTGGAAAGAAAACAGAAGAAGGCGATGGACGAACCCCGGAAGGAATTTATTCAATCGACAGAAGAAAGCTCAACAGCAAATATCATCGGGCGCTACACGTCTCCTATCCAAACGCTGAAGATACCGCGCAGGCAAGAGCACGAGGAGTTTCTCCGGGCGGCGACATCATGATTCATGGGTTGCCGAATGGCATTGGCTTCATCGGCAAACTTCATACGAAAAGAGACTGGACACTCGGCTGCATCGCCGTGACAGACCCTGAAATCGAGGAGATTTGGCGCGTGGTTCCAGATGGGTCTACAGTGGAAATTGTGCACTAAAATCGGACGTTCAACCGGCCGGCCATGCGCCGCCCCGAGAAGCCGGACGGTGCAGCCGGGCTCACCGTTGGGCAAAAGATGAACAACAGAAATGGGCACCAATTTACCGTCTGCTCTTCATGCCCGTATTCCCATACTTACCGGAAGAAATGGAGTTACTATGAAATTGCTCGGAAAACCGATTCTACTCCTTCTCATCCTGCTTTTGACCGGAAAGCAATAAGGGGACATCTCCTTATCGCTCCCCGGCCCCCCGGTTTCTTTCGATGCGAGTTTCCGGCTGTCATGCTTCCAGCAGCTTGTACATGACGAACGCATCCACAAAGCCGAGCTTCGCGTGGCGGAACGCGCCGGGGATGGTACCCACTATGGCGAAGCCCAGCTTCTGCCAGAGACGCACGGCGCCCTCATTGGTGGAGACCACGAAATTGAACTGCATCGCGCGGAATCCCAACCGCGTGCCCTCCTGCTGGGAATGCTCGCACATGAGCGTCGCCACCCCCTTGCCCCGGGCGTTATCGCCGACAATATACCCGCAGTTGCACACATGCGACCCCAACCCCGGCTGATTCGGCTTGAGGAAGTACGTGCCGAGCACGGCGCCGTCCTCGTCCTTGGCCACATAGGTTGCGGCCGGGACCTCGACCCACAGCCTGCGGGCCTCGGCCTCCGTTATATCCGGTGCATACGAATAGGTTTCGCCCGCGCGGAATACGGGCGCGATGATGTCCCAGACCAATGGCCAATCTGCCTGTTCGAACGGTGCTATGGTGATCATGCGGCGCGCTCTCCTGGTGAGATATAATGAGTCGATTCCGGCAGTGTACCCAAAACGCGCCGATTGCGATAGAGTTATGCGCAAATTATGGACCGAATGAGCGAATGGCGGGAAACAATTCATTATCTTGTGTCCTCCAAATATCCAACAGAGGCCCCCGGATCACCTCCGGGGGCTTTCACTTGCGTCGTCACGGCCCGCCCTCCCCTACGGCTCCTCGAACCCGCCCTGCACGAACTCGATGGCCGAGGCCGCGGTGAAGCGGATAAATCGCGTATCCCCATAGGCCATCCACGCCTTGAGCGGGGTCTTGCGCGAGTACCACCAGTTGCGCACCGTGCGGGTGGTCACCTCCATGGCCTGGGCCAACTCCTGGGCGCTCACCCACCGCCGCCTGCGCCACGTATCCATGCTCTCGTCGATATTCATCGCTCAACCTCCATTCAAAGTCAAAACCTGCCACAGAGACACGGATAACATTAAAGATTACCACCTGCCACGGAGACACAGAGACACAGAGGAAACCAGAAACAAGGCAAATAAAAATATCGAATCCCGCTGCTGGTTTTACCCCGAAAAAGTCTTGTGCATTTTCTTGTGCCTTTCTCTGTGTCTCTGTGTCTCTGTGGCGGGTTTAAGATTTTTCCGTTCCTTGGTATTTTGGTTATTTCCACGGGTCGTATTCCACCACATGCCCCGCCCTTCCGCCCAGCGCCGCGCGCTTGGGGGTTTCCACCGAGGCGTACACCAGGGCGTCCCCCTTGTCCGGGGAGCGGCCGATGCGGGCCATGAGGTCTTCCTTGGATTCGATGAGGATCTTGCCCGCGCGCAGGGTCCAGGTGGGAGCGCACAGGTCGGCGCGGACGGCCTGGCCCGGCGGCAGGGCCACGGGGGGCACGGCGGCGGGGTCCAGGGCTTCGCGCATCTTCCACCACAATTCGGCCCGCAGGTTGTGGAAGCGGAGCTTGCCGCTTTTGTCCGCGCCGTAGCTGGCCGCCGCGCCGTTGATCGCCACCACGTGCACCCCGGCCTGGTTCAGGTGATCGTAGGGGCTGGTGCCGCAGCCGATGACGTCCACGTGGATGGGTGCGCCGTCCCGCGCGGCGGACATGGCCACGGCGGCGGCGCTGGGGCCGTCCGGGGTGGCGCTGCCGGGATAGCAGAGGAGCGTGTCGTACCATGCCCCGTGACGGCGGGCGACGACCGTCTCGGCCCTTCCGCCCCGCGCCACGTCCTGCCCCACGGCGTCCATGGGGCCTTGGCGGCCCTGCTCGCTCCACCGGGCCTGGGCCGCCGCCACCCAGGCGTTGGGGATCACCTGGAAGGGGTTCTCGTCCCGGCCCGCGCTGAAATCCCCCTCCAGCATCCGGGAGCGGAGCGGTTCGGGCAGCGCCTGGAGGGTGGCCTCGTAGCCGGTCTCCATGAGGAAGGGGTTGTCCTGCACCTTTGATGGGATAAAGGTGCGGGATTGGGGCGTGATCCGCCGCCCCCGGTGGAGGAACGGCTCGCCGCTCTCCAGCTCCACGTCCTTGCCCTCCTGCACGGCGAACCAGCGCAGCTCCCCCGGCGCGGCCGGGTTGGGATGGTCCTTGTCCAGCCAGGGCGCCCAGTAGCGCACCACCCACTCCCCCTGGCTGTCCACGGGCGGGTTGCCGGTGCAGATGACCCGGCAGCGCTGCCCCCTGCTCGTGGTGCGCAGCCAGGTGATGAGGAAGCGGAACTGGGCCTCGGGGAAGGAGGTGATCTCGTCGAAGACCTTGAGGTCGTGGGGGCGGCCCTGGTATTTCTTCTCGTCCCCCGGCACCGGTACGGCCCCGAACTCCACCTGGCGGCCCGGCAGCCGCCACACGTTGCGCTGGGCGTTGAAGCCGTCGGCCGTGCCCAGGATCTCGCCCATGCGGTCGATGATGGCCTGCAACTCGGTGCCGACCCGGCGGAAGATGATGGAGCGCCGGTGCCGGGTCAGGGCCGCGCCGATCACCAGGTCGGTCTTGCCCCCGCCGGCCGCCCCGCCGTAGAAGAGCACGTCCGCCGCCGAATCGTAGGCCGCCTGTTGCGGCCCCTGGAACAAAGGCACCCAGGCCGGGGTGAGCCGCCTGGCGATGGCCGCCAGCTCGGCCCGCTCCTCGGGGGTGGCATAGCCCAGAAGCCCTTTCAGCTTTTCCAGCGCATCATGGGACATTGGCGCGCCCCTCAAGGATGGCGATGAGGGTCAGGAGCCGGTTGGACAGCTCCGTGTCCGACAGCTCCACGGCCCCCTCCGTCCCGGCGTGCTCCACCCGGTCGGTGAAGAGCTTCAGGTGCTTGCCCAACAGCTCGTTGGCCTTCAGCGCCTGGGTGAGGCTCCCCCTGGTCACGGCCTTGCTCCGGATCTCCACGATGGAGCGGATAATGTCCTCGCTGCTCACCTGCGGCTTTTTGCTCCGGGTCGTCAACGCCTGGCGGATCGCCGCGCCGACCTCCGGCTGGTGCAGCAGCTCGCTGCCGGTCGAACCGGCCCGGCGCGGGCTGTACCCGGCCCGGAGGGCCGCCTGGGTGGCGTTCAGGTCCACCAGATATTCGTTCACGAACAGCAGTTGTTTTTTGTTCAGCACAGGTACCTCCTTTAAAGGCTGATGGGACTTATAGGGATTATGGGACCTATGGGACAAATAGGAAACCATGGGACTTATGGGACCAATAGGACAAATAGGAGCCCCGATTTCCCATAAGCCCCATAAATCCCATAAGTCCCATAACCCATAAGTCCTATAAATCCCATAAGTCCCATAACCCATAAATCCCATGATTTCCCATAAACCCCACAATTTCCCATAGCCACCCATTCACGGCAGCTCCGGGACCGCATCCGCCCAAAAACCGCACATGAGGCAGCTATACCCCTCCACCCAGGCCTGATCGTCGGCGTCGCGCTCCAGGGTCGAAGGGGTGGTGATCACCGCCACCAGACGGATATGCCGGGAGCGGCACTTGGGACATTCCATGTCGTAACCTCCTCAATCAATACCATCAAAAAGACCTACATCTGCCACAGAGACACGGAGACACAGAGGTACACAGAGAAGGCAAAGAAAAACAAAAAGATTTTTTGGGGGGAAACCTGCATACCGAATTGTTCTTTGCCTTCCTCCCGGTTTTCTCCGTGTCTCTGTGTCTCCGTGGCGGATTCAAGTTTTTGCCCGTGTCCCTGCCCCTGCCGCTCCGCCTCCGCCTGCCAGCTCCGCCCGTGGGGGGAGGCCAGCCAGGCCTGGTGATTGTGCCGCTGCGGGTCCTTCATGGCGGCGGCCCCGTTGACCGCGCGGCGGTCGCGGAAACCGGTTCCGGGCTAACCGCACGGCGCATGGGCTTCCTCCTCGGCCAGGCGGGAGTAGATCAGGCCCCTCACGATGCTCCCCACGGAGATGCCGGTGCGCCGGGACAGGTTGTGCAATTCCCGTTTCTTGGTCAGGGGCAGGCGCAGCGACATGCTTGCGGTATGATCCGGTTGATCTGGTTCCGTCATGTACCACCTCCTTTTTGATTCAAAACTAAATCTATTTGATTTAGTAGTCAAGCTAAAAATAAACATATTGATTTTTTTATTTGACAAACGGCAGGATTAAATTAAGCTTCACAATAATTCACTGAGGGGGCGATCATCATGGACACCGGGAACAGCATACGGGAACTCCGTCTGGAGGCGGGCTACACGCAACAACAACTGGGCGCGGTCATCGGGGTCAAGGCGGCCTACATATCGGCCCTGGAGCGGGGACAGCGCCGTCCGGGGAAAAAGCTCCTCCCCCTCCTGTGCGACGCCCTCGCCGTGGACGAGATGACCATCCTCTTCGGCCCGCGCAAGGCGCAACACCACCGGGAAGACCAGGAGAAAACGGAACTGCGGGCCATAATCGAGCGCCTCACCCGCAACCAGATACTCCACGTGCTCCGGTACATACAAGACCTGCTGGCCGCCGGCGAACGGAACGATACCTACAGGCCCTTCATCCTGCGCCAACCCTTCACCAACCGTCCGGTCCGGTCCCGTCCCGTCACCTGACCGCACATCCTTTTTGATTAAGCAAACATGTGCGTACAATGCATTATGCTTTTGGTTTGCCATGCCCCCGTGTTAGATTAAGCTTAGAATCACATCAACAGGGAGGGTAACCGGTAATGTCTGTCGGGGAAAACATCAGGAGATTGCGCGAGGAAGCGGGCTACACGCAGAAGCAGTTGGCCGAGATCATCCAGGTGAAGGAGCCGTACATATCGGCCATGGAACGGGGACAGCGCCGTCCGGGGAAGAAGATCCTCCCCCGGCTGTGCGACGCCCTCGCCGTGGACGAAAAGACCATACTGTACGGCCCGCGGGAGGCGGAGCAACGCCCGTTGAGCTACGAGGAAAAGGTCCTGCTGGCGGCGACCGAAGGCCTGTCCAGCATGCAGGTGCGCCAGGTGATACAGTATATGATGAAACTGAAAGCGGCGGACGAATGAGGGAAAGAGTGACCCCTGAGAACCATGGGACTAATGAGAACCATGGGACTTATAGGACCAATGGGACTTATGGGACCAATGGGACTTATGGGAAGGCCTTGCGAGCCCAGTCTTTTCATAAGTCCTATTTGTCCCATAGGTCCCATAAAACTGCCGCTGCCACGACCACCACCCCCGCTGCCACCACCCCCGCTGCCACCACCACCCCCGCTGCCCCTACCCCCACCCTCCCATGACCTCCATCATCCTGCCCCACGGCGACTACCGGAATCTGCTCTCCTACCAAAAGGCTTTAGTTGTCTACGACCTCACCTTCCGCTTTTGCGCCCGGTTCCTCACCAGGGGCGACCGCACCATCGACCAGATGGTGCAGGCGGCCCGCTCGGGCAAGCAGAATATCGTGGAAGGGAGCAAGGCGGCGGGGACGTCGAAGGAGATGGAGATCAAGCTGACCAACGTGGCGCGGGCCAGCCTGGAGGAGTTGCTGGAGGATTACCGGGATTACCTGCGGGTGCGGGATCTGGAGATCTGGGCCAAGGATTCCCCCGAGGCCCGGTATGTGAGGAAACTGGGGAATACCACCCCTGCGGATTTCGCGACCTATCGCCCGTTCGTGGAGACCCGCCCCGCCCAGGTGGTGGCCAACATGGCCCTGTGCCTGATCCACCAGACCAACTACCTGCTGGACCGGCAGATACAATCACTGGAACGGGATTTCCTGAAAGACGGCGGCCTGCGCGAAAGGATGACCAGGGCGAGGGTGGAGGCGAGAAAGGAAAAATCGTAAGATCAAAATCATGGGACTTATGGGAAATCATGGGACTTATGGGACCAATGGGACTTATGGGAAATCGGGGTTCCCATAGCTCCTATAAGTCCTATAGCTCCTATAAGTCCTATAAGTCCTATAAATCCCATTAGTCCCATATACTTCAATCAGGCGAAAGCTCCTTCTTTTCGGCTGCGGCCGATGCGACAAACCTTTTTTTCAGCGACAGAAACGGCATCTCCACGGCATAATAGGACAGGGCCGCCGTAGCGAAGGACAAGCCGATGTCGGCGGCATAGACCCTCCACCCCCAAATAAAACCCATGTGTACTTTTCCAATCAACTTGATGATCGGGTAATGCCACAGATAAAGGCTGTAGGACAGCTTTCCGGTCCACTTCAAAAATGACTGATCGAGCACGGCGTTTGAAAGGGTATTCCTTTGCAGATAAACCGCGGGCATCAGGATCGCGAGGGTGCAAACGCCGACCAGGGTGAAGCCCAGGGACAGCATCCCGGGCTGCTCTTCGCGCCCGAAAAAAACGATGAAAAAAAGCCCGAGCCAGCCAAAGTAAGCGCTCCATTTGAGAAAACCGTCTCCCGGCGTTTGAAAGAGCTTGCAGAAGACCGCTGCCAGGCTGCCCAAAAGAAGGTTGTCGATTCTGGTGTCGCTGCCGAAATAGACCCTGAACACGCCGGCCTGATGCATGACGAGATAACATCTTGAACCGATTGACAGACCGAGCAGGAGTAATACGGCAATAAGCACAAACGATCGACGCTTGACGGTGTTCAGCAGAAGCAGGAGCAAAAGCGGCCAAAAGAGGTAATACTGCTCCTCTATGGAGAGCGACCACAAGTGCCCCGCATTTATGTGCAATTTATCTATGAACAGGTTATGGTTGAAGGCCAGGAAAAGATTCAGGCAATAGGTCAGCGCGGCTAATAATTCGGAAATGTGTTGAAAAGGCTTCTGAAAGACGAAATCCAGAATTACATAGAACAACAGGACAAAACACAAGGCGGGAAATAATCTGATGATTCTCCGCATATAAAACTTTTTCAGCTTTATCGAGCCGTAATTTTCATTTTCCGCGAGCAGCATCGAAGTTATGAGGAAACCGCTCAAGGCGAAGAAAACGTCGACGCCGATGAATCCGCCTTTGAACTGAAGAAACCCGCAGTGATAAAAAAGCACCAGGAGGATGGCGACGCCCCGCAGGCCATCAAGACGGGGACAATAATTATCGTGAGCTTTTGCCGTCATACCGGCTCCACACGATGCCATGGCTGGCTTGCCATTTAAAGGCCGATAAAAGGATATCCGTTTATGGAGCGCTCGGCGACGTAGTTGTTGCCCCTTATTTTTTCCCCAAATATACCATATCTGTTTTATGATTTCATAGCTAAATTAGTGTGTTGTCTCTCAATGACCCCAAACCAGCCCCAGCCCCCCTACTTGTCCGCCGCTGCCGCGAACTCGCGGCGAATCTCCTCCATGCGGCTGCGGTTCTTGCCCAGGTCCGAATACCCCAGGCGCGAGGCCGAGCGGACCTGGATCGCCCGTGCATCCCGGTCCAGCAGAAATTCCCCGTCGTCCACAAACAGGGTGGTGTGCAACTCGGCCCGAAGATAGCCGGGCTGCTCCTCGATGATATTCGTGTCGCTGCGGTGGGAGAGAACCCGCTTCAACCGGGCAAAGGCCGCGTCGGCATCGCCGGTGAAGGTCAACGGCGCGATCCGGTGCCGTTCATCGGCCGCCTGGCTGGAAACGCAATTGGGGGACGACGGGCACGCGGACAACCGGTTGTCGTGCACGCCCAGGTTGGTCGGGCGCTCACCCGCGCAAGCGGTAAGGAGGGTGGATAGTATGCCCATGAGTATGGCCTTTGCGAAGTGGTGTGGCATTGGTTGGGTTCCTGTTGGTGCGCGTGTGGGTTGGGGGAGTGCCGGGAGGGGGCGGACGGCATTAAGGATGACCCCCGGAATTATCTGGGTGGATCGATAGGCAGCCTGTTTCCTTATTAGTTCCCTGGTTGAGACGTAACCACTGTTTGGCTTCTCCTAAGCGAGTTGAAGTAGCAAGCCTTTGAGAAGCTCCTTTCTGGCGTAGATGAATTCTTTGAATTGAGAAACTTCAAGCAGCTCAGGTATCAAATGCCTCACACAGAACTCTTTCTGAGTAAGGTTTTTTTTCTTGGACTCGCCCAATACCCACGTCTTAAGGTCGATATCTTGTTTTGACATATTTTCATTGCTGTCTAGTAATTGTAGGTTAGCTATACCATTGTAATTGTTACGGTCCAAGTAAAACTCAAAATCAACATCACCTATTCCAAGTTTGGTTAATTTTCTCTTCATAAACATAGATTCTGGGAATATGTGGTCTTTGTGAAAGTCTCCATTCCTATAGTCTAGGTGAGGGTAAAGTACTGCAAGTATTGAGAAACATAGAGAATCATCTTTTTGAATTTGTAATAGCTTATCGATATAATCTTCATCAAATGTCATGTCTTTTGTAGTGCCACGCAATTCCTTGACAATCAAGTCATGAGGAAACTCCTGAATTGACAGCTTAATTTTTTCTATACCTATATCGTCAGTAAAAACATTTCTTATCTTTGATAGTATGGCGTCTGCTTGTCCGCCGAAAGTTCTCTTTATTAAAACAACATGGAGCCACTTCTTAATGACATTCCTGTCTGCCTCATAACATTTTTTTCTGTGAAAATCAGTGTAAATGTTCTTGTGATAAAGATAGTATATAATAGGAATAATAGCGTTTTTAGATGTCAGTGTGGTTTCTGTAAATCCGAATGATTTAATCAAATCAAATACACTATGAAATGAACACTTAATATTATCCCATTTTTCTTCAAAATCTTGAGCGTTGCCCTTAGAGAAATTTGTCACTTTAAATCTAATGTCGTTACTATAAAGAACGAGGAAAGTCTTTAATATTAAATCTTTGTTAATAAAGAAACCTTTGTCTCTAATTTCATCTACCAATAAATTCAGTTCTTTGCGAGCATCTTTCTTTGACCAATTTGCTATAGCAATAGACATAAGCAAGTCGGAAAAATTAAGAGGCTCTCCCCCGCTATTAATCCTAATAAAAATATTAAGAGCTTTATCTATATTTTGTTCTTTTTCGAGAAAATAGTTAATCATTCTATCAGTATGTATTGATTCTTGCAACCTAGACAGGGTCTCATAGCTAAATTCATTATCCTTATAACTATTTTCATCTAAATACTTATTAAATTCAAAAAGGCTTTTGAGGTTTAATATATCACCAACCTTAAACCACTTTCTTTTATCTTGACTATATTCGTCTCTGGTTAGAAATTTAAAATCATACACTCTACCATCTTCTTCATCATTTAAAGGCGTTAGTATGTTGAGATAAAGGAGCCTTGTGGGAATGCTGTATTCATCATTATTCCACCAAAGCCGTGGCATCTTGTAGGCATAACTCCCCTTCAGGCCAATATATATTGATGCAAGTCTTTGCTGCCCATCAAGGACCGCCATGAAATCGTTAACACCGTTAGTGCTAAATTCAGCATTATGTGTCTGATATCTCTCTCGGTAGTTATTGAGGAAGCTATAAAACTTATACTGACTTTTTGTCTCTCCTTCAACTTTCCAAAACAAGAAAGAACTAATTGGGTAGTGACGCATTATAGAGTCAAACAACCACTCAATCTGTGAATTTGACCAAACAAATTCTCTTTGAATTGCAGGCAAGAGAAGCCTATTATACTCAACATCCTCTATAGCATTGGCAATTGTAATTGGTGTTTGGAATGACATTTTTGATCCTTTAAAATGAATTACCCGGAACATCAATATGGGGACAGGCTACTTATTGCCATTTGAAACCTCTTGCTATCCTCGGCATGTTGACACCTCAATAAGTAGCCTGTCCCCATATTGGTCGCGTGCTTTCAGATTGAGGCGAAGAAATATGGGCCTGACTTTCAAGCAAGCTAGACCCATTTCAAAACCAATATATTCGCAGTTCAACAAAAGATATCAACTTCTATTATACTTAGCAAATTCAGCCATCCAGTAGCTTCTTCTAATCGCGTTAGAAACCGCTAGGACCCCCTCATCTGATGGTCCAAATTGTATTGCAAATTGGTGAATGTATTCTTTAGCCTTTGGTGAATCGCCAGATATATAGTCAGAGAAAAACTTCTCATACGTCCTAAGGTCTTCTGATTTGCCCGTTGCTACCGCTGCAATTCCCTTGACGGCAACCCCAGCTGCCATACTAAATAACTTACCACCTATTCCCTTCTCTTCCCAGGCAGCTTGTTTCCTGTCCGCCTTTGCATCTATTTTCTCATTAAATCTATCCACAAATTTACTAAATTCAACTTGATCTTTCCTTCCAAGCTCAATGTTAGCGGCTCTTAGATTTTCAGGAATACCTAGCCGTTCTTCTTCTAAATGGTAACTCAACATGAAACTACCCAATATTTCAATTACAGGAAAATCGTGAGCTTGATACTGTAAACATTCATTGTCTTTAGCAATAGTCTTGTATATTTCTTTATATTCACTATCTTCCTTAACCAATTTATTTGCCTTTGCGAAACTATCGTCAGTAATACGTATGTGGTGTCGACCTCCAGGTTCATATGCCTTCGAAAAAAATCCCATTGCATCCTCCTTGTGGATTATGCTGCTTCTACTGTAAAGGTGCCATCCATAGCAAAAATGGTGGTTTAGAACCAAACTCTTATTTTGCCTTAGTACCTTTAATTGGTGAACCGCATTTCTTACAGGATGTTGTTTTGAACGGATCGACCCAATTCTCAGTCTTGCAACTACCGCATTTGATTTTTTCCTCGGCCATTGTTCTTCCTCCTAAGTTAGTTTTGCGGCTTATTTGCCGGTGCTGCCTGAACATCAATAAGGAGACAGGTTAATTATTGTCTGAAAACTCTTGATATCCTCGGCATGGTGGCCCCTAATAAGTAGCCTGTCCCCTTATTGGTTCCTCGCGCTATTTTTTCCCCTTCCGAACCGGGTACTTCCGGGGATACGAAAGCTTCGTCAGTACACTTCGCTTCAAAATTGCAAATTGAAGTGATGCTTATTGGGGCTGAACGCAAAATGGCCGAACTACAAGAAGAAATCTCCTTCGGCAGTTCGGCCATCTTCATAGCGAAGACCCGTAGCTTTCCGCCCCCTCCTCACGGAGAGTTAGGCTTTATCGGGAATACGGATATGTCCAGCTTGAGGCTTGTTACTTTCTCCTTTTCCATGACACTGGTTTTTACAACGCAGAGAGGTAGAGGCCTATAAAATTTAAGTATTTTAGCGTTACCCGCTTAATCCTCTATATGATGTAAATACAAAAATCAATCGAAAAATCAATATGTTAAAATAATTAACACTTTTTTAAAAATGTTAAAAAAATTAACATAAAAAGACCATTCCGGCCTCTTTTACCCGAACCCACCGTTATCACACAAAAAATAACCCCCGGAACTTTTCCGGAGGCCTCTGTTTGTATCTTTTTGACGCAATCATACACTTAGGGGTGCATTGCATGCGCCCCGTATCGGCCCCTCTTCCTGGGGAGCTATGGGACTACCGCACCCCTGGGAATTCCGGGACAGCCATCTTCCCGGATGCACCCGTCACTGGGTCGTTACCGGCGGAGCAGCGACCACCTGCCCGTTCTCCACCGGCAGCGTGGCGCCCGGCCGGTAGGCCAGCCTTACCACGTCTTCCTTGCCCTTGAGGCGATAGGTGACGTCATAGCCCACCACCTGCATCGTCTTGTCGTAGACCGTCTTGCAGATGCGTTTCGTGGCGGTGACTATATCGTTTCTCTGCATGCCGCCCTGCACCTGGTTGCCCACATAGGCTCCGCCGGCGGCCCCGGCAATCGTGGCCACGGCATTGCCCGCGCCCCTGCCGATCTGGTTACCCAGCAGGCCGCCCGCCAGGCCGCCGATCACCGTCCCGGCGATCCGGTTGGGGTCGGAGGTCGGCGCACGCCGTTGTACCTGCACATCCCGGCATTCCCGGCGCGGGGTTTCGACCGTCCTGGTGATCTCCTTCACTGCGACGACATCCGCAGACGTGGGGTGCATTGTCTTGTAGCCTGCCACTCCGGCAACCGCAAGCGCCACCGTCGCTATACCGACCATGACGCCCTTGATAATGGACTGGTTCATGGCGTTCTCCTTTTTTGTTTTTGCTTGATAAGTATAGTATACGCCAAATCGGGGGATAGGGGTACCGGGGGGCTGGGCTTTATGGGACTAATAGGAATAATGGGACTTATGGGAAACCAGGAGGGGGGATGAGCTTTATGGGACCAATGGGACCTATAGGACCAATAGGACCTATGGGAAACCATGAGGGGGGATGAGCTTTCCCATGAGTCCTATAATTCCTATAAGTCCCATTTTCCTATTTTTCCTATAATCCCCATCAATCCCACAAAAAAAAGCCCCGGTCGCCGGGGCTTTTCTGGTTGTTATCTCCGATATACGGGGCGGTGGAAGCGCCCCTGGTAGCGGGTGCCGTACCGGCGCCACTGGCCGTACTCGTAGTTGCGGTAGTGGCGGATATAGCCGATGCGGTACTGGAGCAGCGGCCGGGGGTAGTAGGCGCGGGTTGCATAGGTCCACGGGCCGTTGTAGTAGGGGCCGCGATACCAGTTGCCGCCGTACCAGTAGAAATACTCCGAGCCGGTGTAGACCAGGTCGTAGGGGACGCCCACGGCGACGTACATGCCGATCTGGGGCGAGTAGACGAATTGGGGGGCCTGCTCGATATACACCGGCGGCGGGGCGGCGTATTGCGTGGCAGGGGGTGCGACCTCGGGCGGCGCGGGCGGCGGGGTGTCTTCCGGCGGGGCCACGGCGTCGTCGGGCACGTCGTAAGCCTGATCGGCTGCGACCGGCGGGGTTGGGGGCGGCGGCGGGACGGCGGCGGGTTTGGTCTGTGCGACCATGGGATGGTAGCCGGGCACCTGGTTGCCGTAGCTGTACATGCACTGCATGTAGGCGTTGTCGTAGCGGCGCTGGACCTCGCGGCTGCTTTCCTGCGCCGCGCCGGAGCCGATGGCCGAGCCGAAGAGCAGGCCGGTGGCGGCGCCCACGGCGGCACCCGCGCCCACATGGCCGGAGGCGGAGCCGATGGCCGCGCCCAGCCCGGTGCCCACGGCGGTGCCGGCAATGGCCCCGGTGGCCAGGTCCTTATCGTAGGTGTCCTGGGTGGAGTTGCCGGTCTGCCGTTCGGCCCACTGGCGGCAGGCCGCGTCCTCCTTCATAAAGGTTTCGAACGGCTTGCCCTGGGCGGGCAGGACATTGACGCTGGGACCGGCGGGGAGCGTGGCGCACGCGCTCAGCGCCAGGATGGAGAGCAATGAGGTAAGTTTTGAGTATTTCATGGTTTTAACCCCTTTCCGGCTGATAATCTACCGCAATCGGGGGGGCTTCTCAACAAAAAAACTGTGGAAAGAATGGGGGGGAGGAGGGAGGATAATGGGAGTTATAGGACTTATGGGAAATCATGGGACTTATGGGACCTATGGGACTTATGGGAAACCAGGAAGGGGGATGAGCTTTCCTATAAGTCCTATTGGTCCTATTTGTCCTATTGGGAAACCATGGGATCTATGGAAAACCATGGGACCTATAGGACCTATGGGACAAATGGGAAATCAGAGGGTTTATGAGCTTTCCCATGAGTCCTATTTGTCCCATAAGTCCCATAGCCTATAACTCCCATGGTTTTCCCCATAACCTATAACTCCCATGATTTTCCCCATAACCTATAACTCCCATGATTTTCCCCATAACCTATAACTCCCATGATTTTCCCCATAACCTATAACTCCCATGATTTTCCCCATAACCTATAACTCCCATGGTTTTACCCCTTCCCCCGGTACTCCTCCAGGGGGGCCAGCAGTTGCTGCAACACCTCCCCCTGGATGGTCCCGTGGGCCAGCAGGGCTTGGGCCACCTGCTCCACCACCACCCAGATGCCGTCGTCGGCCATCCATTCCCCCAGCTTGCGCATGACGTTCAGGCTGACGATCCCTACCCTGGCCTCGTCCTGGAGGGCGTCCCAGGCCTGTTCCTGCCATTCGGCCAGGTCGCTGAGGGCCACCACGGGGTCGTCGGCCGGTTCGTCCTGGGCCAGGTAGCGTTCTTCGGCGGCGATGCCCGCCAGGGTGACCAGCCCGAATTCGTAGAGCCCCAGGAAGGTCTCCCGGTCCAGCAGGGCCTGGCCCTGGGCGGGCAGCCCGTGGCGGCTCCGGGCCGGTTCGGCGTCGATGGAGACGCTGGCCACGGTAAAGCGGCGCCGTCCCACGAGGGTTTGCGCGACGGCATGGCCGGCCTGGTGGATGGCGATCCGCTGCGGTTCGGGGATCACGGCGCGGCGGTCCGGGTGACGCACGGGCAGTTCCTGGGGTCCCGTTCGCCGACACTGTCCAGGGCGAGGCCGATCCAGTTGTGCACCTGTTCCACCTCGAACCCGGCCAGCCGTTCGTCGCCTACCTGCATGAGGGGCCGCACGATGTACAGCGGTTCGGCCACCATGAGGGCGAGCGCCTCCTGCCGGCTGAAATCGCCGGGGACGACCTCCCCGGATTTGACCTTTGGGTGGGCCGGGTTGAACCATTCCCCCACGGGACGCTCCCCGAAGAAGAGCGCCAGGGTGTCCGCGCTCCACGGTTCGGTGAGCAGGTCGCGCACCTCCAGCTCGTGCCCGGAGGCGAGGAGGATCTCTTTTTGCCGGGCGTTTCCCTGGCAGCCCGTTTTTTCCCAGAATGTGATTGCGGCCATGGGCCCTCCTTGGTTGGGTGCGCGGTCCGGCGACCCGTCGGCGACGCCGGGACCGCGCCGTCCTGCCTTATTTCCGCTTGCGTCCGGCCTCTTCCTGCTCGCTGTAGGTGCGTACCGACTCCACCTTGTTCCAATCGACGTAGGTGTTGATCGCCTCGCCCTGCCCTTCCTCTTCGGAGATGCGCACGTATTCCTCCCCCAGGAACAGGGTGGCCTCGGAATAGATCTTCCCTTCGTTGATCTGGACCCTGATCCCCTTGCGCAGTTTGCGCGACAGGCTGCCGTGCACCGGCATCGATGCATACTCGAATACTTTTTCCCACACTGCTTTCATACGCTTCCTCCTTTTCCGGGTAGGCCGGCCGGCGGCAAAAAAAAATGCCCGGCCACCGGGTGAGGGTGTGCCGAGCATCGTTGCGTGGCCGACGGGTGTCGTTATGGTGGTTGGATTATACACGGGAAGGGGGGGCTTTGCAAGAAGCGGGGGATGTTTCCCGCATTCCGCCGGGAAATCCGAGGGCAACTTGCAAAGGACGGCGAACAACCGTATAGTACCGTAGTACCACCGTAACATCGTACCGTAACATGAACCGGCCAAAGGGGACGCCTATTCCAGCTCAGAAGGTGCCGCACACATCCGCCCGAAAACGCCCCGGCTACGAAGCCGCCCTCCTGGCGGGCCTGGTCCCCGCGGCCCTGGCGACCTGGCTCTGCGTGGCCCGCCTGGACATCCCCGTCGCCCGCTTCGTCTGGCGCGCGCTCTACGCAAACAAGGCCTGGGCGCACTACACCTCGACCCTCCCCGACGCCCTGCTCCTCCTGGTGGCCTGCGTCTCGGCCGCCTCCTACGCCCTGTTCCGCCAGCGAATTTCCCGCCACGGCATCGACGCCGCCGCGCTCAGTTACAAGATGCTCGCCATCGCCGCCCCCGCGGCCTTTGCGGCAAAAGCGCTCCTGAAACCGGTCTTCGGCAGGATCAACACCAGGGAATGGCTCATGGCCCCGCAGGAGTACGGGTTCCAGTGGTTCGGGGCGGATGGGCGGCATTCCGGCTTCCCCTCCGGGCACATGGTGGTCGTCACCGCCATGGCGGCGGTGGTGTGGCGCTTCCATCCGCGCTGTCGCCCGGCATGCCTGGCGCTGCTGTTGCTCCTGGCGCTGGCCCTGATCGCGACCGATTACCATTTTCTGAGCGACGTGATCGCCGGGGCGTATGCGGGACTGGTGGTGGAGGCGGTCACCTGGCGCACGGCGGGCCGGGGTCCCGCACCATAAGCGCGGACGCCTGACGCCTTTCCCCTCGCGGAATCCCGGAGAAACAGGCAAGTTATCGGCAGGAACAGGTATTGAATTTTCGGCCCGTTGCAGCCTACTATGACGGCAAACCATGACGTGCGACGCGCGGGACGCAAAGGAGAGATAGCCATGCAATACAGAACCATGCCGAAGAATGGGGATAAGCTTTCCGTGCTGGGATTCGGGTGCATGCGCCTCCCCATGAAGGACGGCCGGATCGACGAGGCGCGGGCGATTGCCCAGATCCGCCATGCCATCGACAACGGCGTGAACTACATGGACACGGCGTGGCCCTATCACGGGGGCGAGAGCGAGATCCTGCTGGGGAAGGCCCTGAAGGACGGTTACCGGGACCGGGTGAAGGTGGCGACCAAACTCCCCTCGTGGATGATCAGGAGCCGCGCCGACATGGACCGGTACCTGGCGGCCCAACTGGAAAAACTGGGCACCGACCGCATCGACTACTACCTCGTCCATAGCCTGGACGGCCCCCAGTGGGACACCATGGCGAGCCTGGGCGTCGCGGACTTTCTGGACCGGGCCCGGGCGGACGGGCGGATCGTCAACGCCGGTTTTTCCTTCCACGGGCTGGGGCCGGATTTCAGCCGGATCGTGGATGCCTACCCCTGGGTGTTTTGCCAGATCCAGTACAATTTCCTGGACCGGGAATTCCAGGCCGGTGCCGCCGGAATGCGCTACGCCGCCGCCAGAGGTCTGGGGGTGATCGCCATGGAACCGCTGCGCGGAGGGAACCTGGGCCTACCCACTCCGCCGCCCGCCGTGGCCGGGATCTGGAGCGAGGCCGCCGTCCGGCGCACCCCCGTGGAATGGGCGCTGCGCTGGGTGTGGAACCACCCGGAGGTCACGCTGCTGCTCTCCGGCATGAACGAGGAGCGCCACATCGAGGAGAACCTGGCCATCGCCGATTCTGCCGAAAGCGGGGCCTTGACCGGGGAGGAATTGTCCCTGGTGGACCGGGTCAGCCGGAAATATCAGGAGCTGATGAAGGTCGGCTGCACCGGTTGCGGGTACTGCATGCCCTGCCCCGCGGGCGTGGATATCCCCGGCTGTTTCGATGTCTACAACAAGATGCATATGTTCGGCAACGAGATGGAGGCAAAGTTCATCTATGCCCTGCGGATGAGCGACGAACTGCTCAGCGCCAAACCGGGGTACGCCTCCCTGTGCACGGCCTGCGGCGCCTGCCTGGACAAATGCCCCCAGCAGATCCCGATCCCGGACCTTTTGACCGACGTCGCTGCCGAGATGGAAGGGCCGTCACTGAAGGAACTCGTGGCCGCCGGCAAAGAAAAATTCAGGATCGAGGCCGACTAAGCCGCCGGCCACGGTGCCCGCCTTGAGCGCCCAGGCCAAATAACCTATTGAAAAGTATCATAAAAAAAGATCACCCCGCACGAGCAAAGGGGGTGATCTTTTTTATTCTACGTTCATGTAAAATAAACTTGACTATAGTACGTAAGCGTACTATAGTTGTAAACAGGATGAGGGAATGACTGGCGGTGCATGCAGCCCCACGCAAGGTTCATTCCTGGGAAATTTGCCACCAAGGGTACGACAAACTAATATTCCAAAAGGAGAAAAAGTTATGAAAAAGCAATCGACAATTATGGTCATGGTGTGTTTCCTGGTAACCGTTCTGTGCACGTTGGCCTACGGATGGAGCGAGAGGACCGATACCTCCGTCACCGATGTAAAGAACTATGATGCAATGTTTTACATCTATTAACCCGACAAACCCGAGCCCTGTCACACAACACGCAAAGCCTGCACCTCCCGCAGCACAATAAAGGCCTCTTGACGGTCAACACCGTCGAGAGGCCTTTATTTATGGACCGGCAAAGCCGAGATCCATCAAAAACGGCATGCCGCAACCGCTGCCCGGAAACAACGTATACGGTCGAGACCTAATGCTGCCGATTCAGCCGGCGTGCAGGTTTCACCGCCAGATCGAGAACTTTCCAGAATCCCCCCGTAAGCGTACCGGCCAAAAGGCGCTTGATTTTATTACGTCTACAAACTATACCTAATGATATTGTTTGTGGACGTATGTTACGAGGGGGTAACAATGCTAACTGCCGATGACGCTTTGGGGTTTGTTATAAACGCAGTCGCCAGAAAATTCAGCCAATTGTTCAACATACGGTTCAAGGCTTTCGACATTACGGCAGAGCAGTGGTCCATCCTGAGCAAACTGGTCGAGCACAATGGGATAACACAGCGGGAACTTGCCTCTATTACCGAAAAAGACGCCAATAATATTACAAAACTGTTAGACCGGCTGGAGAAAAAGGGGTGGGTGAGAAGGGTCGACCACCCACTGGACCGCCGCTCATATGCCTTGCATGTCACGGAAGAGGGAGAGCAATTGGCGGCCAAGCTCAAGCCGCTGGATCAGAAATTCGCCATGGAGTTGCTGACTACCTTAACGGTGGATGAAGTCGAACACTTCCAGAAAACCCTCCGCAAAATAAATCTCGTCCTGAGCGACAAAATTTCAAAGCCGTAGATACATAGTGTTCCCCAAGCGTCGTGACGCCTGGAGATTACCCACCCGCAAGATTTATCACTCAGGGCATTGGCCCGCCGCCACCGCTACTCCTCCGATCTCAAAGCCATCACTGTCCAGAGGTCTACCGATCCCGGCCTCCCTACCCGGATTCCGCTCTTTTTCGCACATCGGGCAGCTAAAATACGTCGCCGGGAGATTCATGCCGCAACACGTCCATGAAGCGGAATGGGAAAGGATTTCGGCGCCGTCCCACGGATAGGGGTCCCTCGTGTAGTTGTGACCAATCTTTTTTATCATGGCGTTCCTCTCAGGCAAAGATGTGCGCAGGAATGGAATCCCTTATGAACAGCCTCCGGTACAGCGACGCCAGGGTCGTGTCCGTCTTGGCCTGGCCGTAAAGGTGCGGCCGTGGGCTCGTTAAAGCAATGATGAATATATGTATCAAATAGTTACCCAAACGGCTGTTACATTTTGGTGAATATTCCGTGTCGTTTTCGGATCGGCGAGGGGATGGAACAAAAGCGAGATGTGGGACGCCACCGGCACGGTCCCGCTTGAAAGGGAGGAGATCGGTTGGAAGGTCAGAAATCCGGTGGCGGCGCCCGAGCTGTCCCCATTCATGCATGATGACGTAGGCCCGGGGCCTCCCTGCCCCCTCCGTATCAGCCATACAAAAAGCCCCCGGCGGACCCGAGGGCTTTTTGTATGACGTTCTTCTCCGGGAAAACGGCGCCCGAAGCACATTCCTCCTGCCTATACACGGTACGTACAGACAGGAGGGCTTTTGCTATTATTTGATGTTGGGCGAGGCGATGCCGTCACCCGTTCCAGGGTTCAGGTCCGTCAACAGCTTTGTCCCGCTTGCCGTGCCGTCGGTGCTCCATATCTCCAGGCCATGAGCGGCGTCATAAGCCCCGAGCAGGAAGGTCTTGAAGTCCCCGTGCAGGCAGGCCGACCCGGTCATGCTGGCAAAATACTGGAGTGACGCAGCATGTGAACCACTTGATCCCGAAAATATGTCCGCCACCATGACGGTGCCGGCTGTGGTGCCGTCTGTAACCCACAGCTCAGCGCCATTGGTGCTGTCTTCGGCAGAGAAATAGAGTTTGCCGTTGTAGACCGTAAATCCCGAGGGATAGGAACTGCTGCCCGCAGCCGGGTTGATGTCCGCCACCATGGCGGTGCCGGCTGCGGTGCCGTCCGTAGCCCATAGTTCAGCGCCATTGGTGCCGTCGTCGGCAGAGAAATAGAGCTTGCCGTTGAAGACCGTAAATCCCGAGGGATAGGAACTGCTGCCCGCAGTTGGCTTGATGTCCGCCACCATGACAGTGCCGACCGTGGTGCCGTCCGTAGCCCACAGTTCGGTACCGTTGGTGCCGTCATCAGCCCGGAAATAGAGTTTGCCGTTGAAGACCGTAAATCCCGAGGGATAGGAATCGCTGCCCGCAGTCGGGTTGATGTCCGCCACCATGGCGGTGCCGGCCGTGGTGCCGTCCGTAACCCACAATTCGGTACCGTTGGTGCCGTCATCAGCCTGGAAATAGAGTTTGCCGTTGAAGGCCGCAAATCCCGAGGGATAGGAACCTTTGCCCGCGGCCGGGTTGATGTCCGCCACCATGGCGGTGCCGGCCGTGGTGCCGTCCGTGGCCCACAATTCGGTACCGTTGGTGCCGTCACCAGCACGGAAATAGAGCTTGCCGTTGAAGACCGTAAATCCTGTGGGATAGGAACTGCTGCCCGCGGTCGGGTTGATGTCCGCCACCATGGCGGTGCCTGCCGTGGTGCCGTCCGTGGCCCACAATTCGGTACCGTTGGTGCCGTCGTCGGCAGCAAAATAGAGTTTGCCGTTGAATACCGCAAAACCTGAGAAATTGCTCGATTTGGAAGCCGTTGTAACCACCATGTCCGTGGTTTTGGTTATGGTGGTTGTATGAAAGGCCTTTACCTGGGTGGTCCCGGCCGAGGTACCGTCGGTAGCCCAGAGTCCATACGACGTATTATCGGTGGCAAAGAAATAAATTTTGCCGTTAAAGGCGGTAAAGCCGATAGGGCTGGAATCGCCGGTTCCCGGGTTGATGTCCTTGATCAGGGTTATGGCGCCGTCTCTCACCAGGTACGGTTCGGCACCGGTCGTACCGTCGGTCATGGCCACAACAGCAAAGGGGCCAGCCTGGGTCGTGGAGTCGTTCGCGCAGCCGGCCATGAGCAGATATGCCGCGACCAGTGCCCCGGTAAGGGCCAGATAATGTTTCTTGTACATTACAGTCATCCTCCTTTTTGTGTATCTTTCTCGGTTTTTTCGGATCGCTTCACCTTGGAAAGGCGTTGGGGATAATCCGTAGCTTGGACACTACAACAGAATGTGCAAAAAATATGTCCGTGGAGTTACGTTTTTTGTGTGGGGGGTTTCCCGGACACGGCGAGGGGGCGTTGAGGCGGATGATGTCGGTGAGGCACCGCGTTACGTCGTGCAATCAATTTTTTTCCACATGGTTATCAACACATGTGGAAAAAAGACAAAAAAAATCCGAATAGCCTTATGCCGGGGATGACGCCTGAATGGTCGCCACCATTGCACGATCCTGGAGGTGGGACACAAACGTTGCTCATATTCCCCGTCGGTTACCGTCATATGACGTTTTTAGCGCTCCTCCGGTGTGAATCCGATCTTTTCTGAACTATCCGCTTGCTATTGGTTTTTTTTATTTTGTGTGCTAATTTTTCTTTGATTCACGAGTCTCCGACCCACCAGAGAGGCGCATCGGCTTTAGCCCTCACCACGGGGCCGGAGCGAAACCTCACCAGACCAAGGCGCACCACCATGTCCATCAAGAAAACATCATCCTCGGAAAAAAGCAGCGCGGCCTCCACTGCGGAAGCACCACCACCCTGCCTCGTCGTCGCCATCGGCGCCTCCGCAGGCGGTCAGGAAGCCCTGGAGCAGCTCTTTACCGCCATGCCCACCGACTGCGGTGTCGCCTTCGTGGTGGTCATGCACCTCCCGGCAAGCGGCCCGTCGTTTCTGGCCGAGATGCTGGGCCGCTATACCACCATGGAGGTCGTGACGGCCGAGGACGAGATGCCGCTGGCTCCCGACCGGATCCACGTGATCCCGGCAGGCAGAGGGCTGACCGTGAGCGGAGACCGGCTGCTGCTCCACCTTGCCGACCCCGCAGAGCCGCTCAGGGCGCACCATCCCATCGACCGCCTGTTCCACTCCCTGGCCGAGGCGCGGGGAGGGAACGTGATTGCCGTGGTCCTGTCCGGTTTCGGCACCGACGGGACGGTGGGGGCGCGGGCGATCCGGGCGGCGGGCGGCACGGTCATCGCGCAGGACCCGGCCTCGGCCGTCAGCCCCGCCATGCCCCGGAGCGTCATTGCCGCCGGTGCGGCGAGCCTGGTCCTGCCGGCGGAGGCGATCCCGGTGAAGCTCGCCGAGATCGCCCGCGGGGTCTGCAGCCTCGCCGCCCAGGCCTGCCATCCCGCCACCATGGAGGACGACCTGCACGCCATCTTTACCGTCGTGAAGGCCGTCACCGGCCACGACTTCAGTTCCTACAAGACAAGCACCGTGATCCGGCGCATCGAGCGGCGCATGGCGGTGAACGACGCGGCGGGGATCGGGAAGTACATCGCCCTGCTGCGGAAAAACCACCAGGAGGCCCACGCCCTGTGCCAGGACATCCTCATCGGCGTGACCGGCTTCTTCCGCGACCCGGAGGCGTTCGACACCCTGCGCCGGGAGGTCATCCCGCGACTGTTCGCGGACCGGGACCCGGATGACCCGGTCCGGATCTGGCATACCTGTTGCGCCACCGGCGAGGAGGCCTACTCCATGGCCATGCTGATCCGGGAATACCTGGACGAGCACCGGCTTGCCGCCAGGGCGCAGATCTTTGCCACCGACATCGACGAGGTTGCGGTCGCCCAGGCCCGGGCCGGCCTGTACGACGACGCCGCCGTATCCGACGTGGGCGAGGAGCGCCTGAAGGCCTTCTTCACCGGGGGCGACGGCCACTGGCAGGTGGCGAAAGCCCTGCGGGAGATGGTCGTCTTCGCCCACCACAGCCTGATCAAGGACCCCCCGTTCTCGCGCCTCGACTTTCTGGCCTGCCGCAACTTCCTCATCTACCTCAACCCGGACATGCAGAAACGGCTCATCACCCTGTTCCACCAGGTCCTGAAACCGGGGGGCGTCCTCTTCCTCGGCAGCGCGGAATCGGTGGGGCACCGGAGCGAGCTGTTCACCACGCTCGACAAGAAGTGGAAGATCTTCATCCGCCGCGAAGGTGCGCACCGCGTCGAGAACCCGTTCCCCCTCGCCACGTCGATCCGGCTGCCGGGGAAACAGCGCCCCGCCCGCCCGGCCGAAATCCGGGAGCCGTCCCCCGACGCCATGGCCGACCGGTTCCTGGTGGAGCGCTACGCCCCGCCGGGGGTGGTGATCAACGAGAAGTACGAGGTGATCCATACCTCCTCCCGCACGGGCCGCTTCCTGGAGGTCCCGGTGGGCGAGCAGAGCCGCGACATCCTGAAGATGGCCCGGGAGGAGCTGCGGCCGGCCCTGAGGGCGGCGATCTACAAGGGGTTCGCCGAGCAGGGCGAGGTGAACTTCCGGGGCGTGAAGGTCAACGACGGGGACGGGACGACGGTCAATATCCTGGTCAAGCCGCTGGGCGCCTCTCCGTCGGGCGGGAAGCTGCTGATGGTCGTCTTCGAGCCGGCCGCCTCGTCGGCCGCCCCATCGCTCCCGGCCGGGGAAGAGGAGGCATCCGAGGGCGAGACCTCGCGGGAACAGTTGATCCGCCAGCTGGAAGAGCAGTTGCACATCACCCACGAACAGCTCCAGGCCACCACCGAGCAGTTGGAGAGCTCCAACGAGGGGTTCCTGTCGGCCAGCGAGGAGTTGATGTCCATCAACGAGGAGTTCCAGTCCGCCAACGAGGAACTCCAGTCCACCAACGAGGAGTTGGAGACCTCCAAGGAGGAGTTGCAGGCCCTGAACGAGGAGCTGGTGACGGTCAACGCCGAATTGCAGGGCAAGGTTGAGGAACTGAACCAGGCCAACAGCAACATGGAGAACCTGCTGGCCACCTCGGGGATCGCCACGATCTTCCTCGACCGCAGGCTGGACCTCAAGGGCTTCACCCCGGCCGCCGCCACCCTCTTCAACCTGATCCCGGCCGACAGCGGCCGCCCCTTCCGGCACTTTGCGGGCAAGATCGATTGGCCCACCTTCACCCGCGACGCGGAGACCGTCCTGGCGGGGCAGCCCTTCGCCGAGCGCGAGGTGACGACCCTGGACAGCGACCGGTGCTACCTGAAGCGCCTCTTCCCCTACCGGACCCCGGCGGGGGTTATCGACGGCCTGGTGGTCACCCTCATCGACATCACCGAGCGCAAGCGGATGATCGATGAGCTGCGCAAAAACGAAGAGCGGTACCGCGGTCTCGTGGAGACCGCTCCGATCGCCATCTTCATCAACCGCGACAACCGCATCGAATACGCGAACCGGGCGGCGCTGGAGCTGTTCGGGGCCGACGGCGCCGCCGTTATCGGCCGGACGCCCTATGATTTCGTCCACCCGGATTTCCATGCCGCCATGACCGAGCGGATCAAGACCCTCCTGCGCGGCGGCGGTGTACCGCTGACGGAAACCAGCGTCCTGCGGCCGGACGGCAGCGAGCGGCAGGTGGAGGTGGCGGCGGTGACCTTCGTGGACCGGCAGGGGGTCGCCATCCAGGTGATGATGCACGACATCACCGAGCGCAAGCGGGCCGAGGCCGAGGCGGCCGAGAGCAGGACCAAGCTGGAGGCGGCCCTTGCCAGCATGAACGACGCCCTGTTCATCACCGATGCGGAGGCGCGGTTCGTCGAATTCAACGACGCCTTTGCCACCTATCTCCGGTTTCGCAGCAAGGACGAATGCATCACCTCCTTTGCCGAATACTCCGACATCCTGGAGGTGTTCCAGGCCAACGGCGAGCCGTCGCCCACGGAACAGTGGGCGGTCCCCCGCGCGCTCCGCGGAGAGTCGGCCACCAACGCGGAGTATACCTTGCGCCGCAAGGACACCGGCGAAACATGGACAGGAAGCTACAGCTTCGCCCCCATTCGCGATCGGGACGGCGTAATCGTGGGGTCGATAGTGACCTGCCGGGACATCACCGAGATCAAGCGTGCCGAGGCAGAGTTGCAACGTACCAGGGACGAATGGGAACTGACCTTCAACAGCGTTCCCGACCTGATCGCCATCATCGACCACCACCACCGGGTGGTGCGCGTCAACCGGGCCATGGCGGAGCAGCTCGGCCGGACGCCCGAGGAGTGCGTGGGCCTGCGCTGCTACGAGGCGATCCACGGGTCGGACCTGCCGCCGGGATTCTGTCCCCACGTCCGGACCCTTACCGACGGCGGGGAACACCGGGAAGAAGTATATGAGGAGAGCCTGGGCGGGGACTATCTCGTCTCCACGACCCCGCTTCTGGACCACGCGGGGCTGATGATCGGGTCGGTGCACGTGGCGCGCAACATCTCCGAGCGCAAGCAGGCCGAGGAGGCCCTACGGGAGAGCGAAGAGCGGTTCCGCACCCTCGCCGATGCCATACCCCAGCTTTGTTGGATGGCAAACGCCGACGGCTGGATAACCTGGTACAACCAGCGCTGGTACGAGTACACCGGCACCGGCCCCGAACAAATGGAGGGTTGGGGATGGCAGTCGGTCCACGATCCCCAGGTGTTGCCACAGGTCGTTGAACAATGGCAGGACTCGATCGCTACCGGTAAACCGTTCGATATGATATTCCCCCTCCTCGGTGCGGACGGCGTGTTTCGCCCTTTCCTCACGCGGGTGATGCCACTGCGCGACCGGGAAGGCACGGTGGTCCGCTGGTTCGGCACGAACACCGACATCTCCGAGCAGCGTAAAGCCGAAGCGGCACTGCAACTGGCGAAGGAGGCGGCCGAGTCGGGGACCCGGACCAAGAGCCGTTTTCTGGCCAACATGAGCCATGAGCTGCGAACTCCCATGACCGGAGTCCTCGGCATGCTCGACCTCGTCCTATCCGGCAATCTTGAGGCTGAACAACGGGAATTCATCTCCGCGGCCCACACCTCGGCCGGTTCACTGCTCAGGATCTTGAACGACATCCTTGACCTGACCAAAATCGAAGCGGGCAAGCTATCCATTGACCCGAAACCGTTCTCCATCCGGGAATGCGTAAAAAATGCGGCAAACATCTTGTTCCCGGCCGCGAAGAACAAGAAAATCACCCTCACGTTTACCGTGGCCGATGCCGTGCCCGATACGCTGATCGGTGACCAGACCCGGCTCAGTCAGGTATTGACGAACCTGACGGGTAATGCGATCAAGTTTACCGAGGTGGGCACGGTGGCAATCAACGTCTCAACAGGCGACAGCACCGACGGCGGGGGGAGGGAGGTCATCTTCGCCATTACCGACACCGGCATCGGTATCCCGGAGGACAAAAAGAACCTTCTCTTCCGCGAATTCAGCCAGATAGACGATTCCCACTCCCGTATCCACGGCGGCACCGGCCTGGGCCTGGCCATCAGCAAGGAGATTGTGGAGCGCATGGGGGGAAAGATTACCTTCAAGAGCGAAGAAGGGAAGGGAAGCACCTTTTTCTGCTATATCCCGTTCGCCGAGGCGGAGCCGGAGCGCGATACCGCCCCCACGCCGCAGAAGACCGCGCCGACAGCGGCGACCCCCGGTAGCGGAGCGCAGGCAAGCCCGCGTCTCCTCCTCGCCGAGGATGACCAGACCATCAGAAAGATGCTTGGGGTAATGCTCCGGCGAACCAACTACGAGATCGACCTTGCCGAAAACGGCCAGAAGGTGGTCGAGATGTGGGAGGGAGGGGAGTACGACCTGATCCTGATGGACGTGCAGATGCCCTACATGAACGGCTTTGAGGCCACCGGCGCCATACGCGGAAAGGAACGCAGCCGCGGCGGTCATATCCCCATCATCGCCATGACGGCACATGCCCTCAAGGAAGACGAGGAGCGATGCCTCGCCGCCGGCATGGACGCCTATATCTCCAAACCGATCGACTTCAACGCGTGCCGGGAACTGATCCGGGAGACATTGGCGAAGGCGGAGTCTGAGGAAGGGGCGGTGTAGGGGGTATAAAGTTTATAGGACAAATGGGACCGATGGGACTTATAAAAGGCTTATTTGTCCCATTTGTCCCATAAATCCCCTGGCCCGGCCAGCTTATTGTTCCGGCGGCACATAGTCGGGCGGTACGGATGACGGTGGCGGCGGAGTGGTGCGTTTCCGTATCCGGTACTGGTGCACCGCGCCGGGGATTTCATTACCTTTGGAATACATGCACTGCACATAGGCGTAGTCGTATCTCCGCTGGGATTCCCAGCCATATTCCTCACCGGAGCCGGCACCCACAGCCGTTCCCATCAAGAGCCCGCTGCCCGCGCCAATGGCCGCACCGGCACCCGCATGGCCGCTGGCCGCCCCCAGGAGCGCGCCGGCGCCGGCACCAATCATGGTCCCGACCGCAGCCCCCTTAACCGTATTGTCCTGAGCGGTCTGCTGGGCCGTCATGCCTATCTGTTGTTCCGCCCAGCGCCTGCACACATAGTCATCGGTCTGGAATTGTTCGAACGATTTTCCCGCCCCCGGCAGCACGAGCACGCTGGGGCCCGCCGGTATGGTCGCACAACCGCTCACCACCAGCACCGCAGCTACTGCCGCCCGCATTCGCATGAATTTGATAAGTATCATTTTTCTCCTCCCCCCTCCGGCGGATTTGCAGGAGGAACCACCTTCAGCCAACCCTTCGGGCACTTTTTGACATAGGGATAATATCCCTGCGGGTCCGGACAGAAATACCAGTAACTCGGCGTTTCCTCCTGGGGCGCGGGATCGACATAAATCTCGGGCGGCTGCACTACAACGGGCGGCGAGGGGTAATAGGGATAATAATAGTAGGGGTAATAGGGATAGGGATAACCCGCCCACCCCGGCCCCCACCATCCCGGCCCGATATAGACCCCCACCCCGCCGTGACCGCCGCCATAGCCGCCATGCCCGAAACGCCCGCCTCCGCGCACCACCACCTGCCCGCCCCGGTCGGCCTGCGCCGGCAGGGCGTGAACCGCGGCTGTCGCTATCAGGAGTACCGCCAGTATGCGAATGAGCTTTTTCATACCAGCCACCTCGCGTCATCCATGATCTCTCAAATGCCTTACTTTATTATACCCCTCTCCTAAAGATAATGGGGCACAAAAACGAATGCCCCCGGCATTGCTGCCGGGGGCTCTGCTGTTGCTGGCGTCAGGATCCATGGGATTCATAGGTCCTATAAGTCCAATAAAGATTCCGGTCAGTCCCAGAAGATGCCGGTGGGATCGGCCGCCACCTCCGCGACCAGCTTTTCCAGGCTGTCCCGGTTACGCCCCGTGGGGTACGGCTGGCGCCGGTTCTTCCGGTCGTACCAGTACAGGGTCCAGACCTTGAGGTCCGGGACAAACTCGAACTGGGCCACGTTCACGCTGTTCATGATCGATGGGTCGATAAACAGAGGACGGGTCTCCACCAGGGTCACCCGGTTCCCCCGGACCTGGCAGGCGACCGTGACCGAATCGCCGCTCCGCGTCCGGCAGAACGGTTCCAGCACCTCCCCCACCCTTGTCAGTTCCTCATCGGGCAGCGCCATCGTCAGCATACCTTTCCCTGATTTCACCCATGGCCTGTTATCGCCCGAAACCGGACCGTTTTTCAATGAGAAACTTCCCGAATCCTATTTGACCCTTCCCGAGCCCGCCTCAAATGTTTTGCGCTCGCGTAGCGAAAAAAATGTGGCACACTGGAGAAACAGGCAAGCATTCCGCACGATCATGCCTTCACCCGGGACGTGTGGGGGCGTATAGTAGGATTATGACATGAACAGCCCGACACTAACCTGAGAAAGGAACCGCAAATGAGCATCGCACTTGTAACCGGCGCCAGCCGCGGCCTGGGCAAGAGCATCGCCCTGCACTTGGCCGACGCAGGCAATGACGTCATCATCACCTACAACAGCAAGCAGGCCGAGGCGGCGGAGGTTGTCGCCAAGGTGACGGCCGCGGGCCGCAAGGCCGTAGCCCTGCGCCTGGACGCGGGGGACCACAAGGGTTTCCCTGCCTTCGCAGACAGGGTCAAAACAGCCCTGGCACAGACGTGGCAGCGAAACGACTTCGACTTTCTGGTCAACAACGCAGGCGTCGGCGTCAACGCACCCTTCGCCGAAACCACCGAGGAGCAGTTCGACCTGTTGATGAACATCCATTTCAAGGGGGTGTTCTTCCTGACCCAGCGGCTTCTGCCGCTCATCAAGGACGGCGGGAGGATCGTGAACATCTCGTCCGGCCTGGCCCGGTTCTCCCTGCCCGGCTACAGCGCCTACGGCGCCATGAAGGGAGGCATCGAGACCCTGACCCGCTACCTGGCCCTGGAGTTGGGGCCGCGGGGGATCGCCGTGAACGCGGTGGCCCCCGGCGCCATCGAGACCGACTTCGGCGGCGGTGCGGTGCGGGATAATGCCGAGATCAACCGCTTCATCGCGTCCCAGACCGCCTTGGGCCGGGTCGGCCTGCCGGACGACATCGGCGGCGCGGTGGCCGCCCTGTTGTCCGACGGTTGCCGCTGGATCAACGGCCAGCGGGTGGAGGTCTCGGGAGGAATCCACCTCTGAGGGGGGAACGGGGTTGGGAGAGAGATTGACAGAAGTTCCATACCGGGCAAGTCCCCTGGGATTCAAGGGTCCTGGGGGACTTGTGCGCCTTACAGGACCGGCTCCGCAAAGTATTGTTCCATCCTGGCGATCAGGCGCGCCGGGTCCGGCTCCATGGCCCGCCTCTCGTCCGAGGCGAAATACGCTTGGTCCTGCTCTTCCCAGTTTTTGTCCCCTTCGTACCTCTGAACCCATACAAACTGGTTGGTGGCTTCCACGGCCCACGCCCCGATTATCCTGAAACCGAGCTTTTCCCTGAGCGGCCGGATCTTCCCGCGCCACTCTTCGACAAACTGGTGCAGGCAACCTTTATTGATGGTATAGATACGTATCTGTTCGCGCATGATGACACTCTCCTTTCCCGGTTGTTTCGAGGAGTGAAGAATCCCGGTCGCGGGCGCACGGTCGTGTTCCCCGAATCGGCCCGGACAGTTTAGCACGTCTCCCGCAAGGATACACCACCCGGCAAGCTCCCGCGGAGACCGAAACCATCGAAAACCTGGGCCAGCCATTGTTCAGCCAAGCTTGCCCGCGTCGATAGCCTGTTGGTCGGCAGGCGTACGTTTGTTCAGACAAAGGCCGTAACGGAGTCCAGGAAAATCGTGCGGCAACATTTCTTCGAACCGGAAAACGGAGGGATCATCTCTGGGAAGGATTGAGAGGCATACTACGACCAATAGGATATCTACTATTTCACGGGACTTGTGAGGAGGAAATACCATGTACATCGCCAGAGACAAGAACAACGACCTGTATCTCTTCAACGAAGCCCCTCACCGGGGAAAAGAATGCTGGTGGGCTCCTTCGGGGCTCGACGGCACCTACCTCCGCCTCGATAAATCCCTTTACCCTGAGGTCACCTGGGATTCCGAGCCGTTACGGGCAGAACTCGTGACGGTCCCGCCGCCCTGATCCCCGCGGGATCCTATGGAAGAAACGAACCGTTACCGGGAAGTGCAAACACAGTCCGTACCCGCAGCGCAGCCCGGCCGGAAGCGGTTCCCTTGCCGATGCGTCCTTATGATATCCATTTCCCGATGCCCGATCTCTTTCATCTCCGGGTCATCGAAATCGCACAATTTCCCCACCAACTCTTCCCATTCGTGCCTGATGAATGCCGGCGCCTGGAATAACTCGTTAAGGGAGGTAAACAATAACGCATGGAGATGGTTCTGTTCGGTGGGGTTGTAAAAATAAATCCCCATGGCGACGGACCCATCCTGCTCTTTCTCGGCATGGACACACATGCCGGTAAACCACAGTTGTGCACCTCCGGTAACCGGCAGAAGAACCCTCACGGTGTCGTTTTTCTTTGGAGGATCGTCAGGAATAACGGCTGGGGGAATTATGACCTTCATCCCAAGGGCGCAGTAATTGACCACCTGCGATTCCAGGGAACGGTCTTCTCCCAGCAAAATGGTGGTCGTGGCCAGTTTTTTCGGCAATAGTTCGGAATCGTACCGAATCGCATGTCTCTGATCCATATCTCACCCCTCCTTGTCTCTTTCCATTACGTTATTACAACGATACCACAAGTCTCTCAGCCCCGATGTGACGGTTTTGAAAACATTTCGTAACCGGCCCGAAACCATGGTTGGCAATGCTGTGTCAAGGGATTCGAAGAGGAGGGGGAAAGAGCGGCTGAGGGGTAGAGAAACGGCGGGTTCCGGCAGGGGAATTCCCGGTTTTCGTGCGAGCCCCCCTTGCTCAGGAGAGGCCGGCAGCTCCGCTGATGACGGACTGCACGTGGTGGACGGCGCGGTACTGTTCTTCCCCCAGGACCGATTCGGGGTATTCGGGATCAACCGGGTGCACGGCCAACCATGCGCCCGTGCCCTCTCCGGGCAGGGCTCCGCTCAGCAACTGCATGAGCCGGTCATAGGTTCCCACGGCCTCCCCCTCCCCCGGTTCGTCCAGGCTCAACTCCTTCTGAAACTGTTGTTCACCTTCGGCGTCGAACAGCCGGATATCGACCCGGTCTGAGTCGCCGACCCGCCTGGAGCGAATCAAGGTTACCTGTTTGCGGGCCTTTTCGGCGACCACCAGGCGGGCTATGCCGTACCCCTGGGAATCGCGGGTCAGTCCGTAGAGCGCGGCGCAGAGCACGTCCACAAAGCAGGAACTGTGCAGAAAGCCGCGCCGGGTCCAATCCGATGTCTCGTAGTAGAAGCCGCGTCCCTCGGGATGCTCCGCCAGCAGCATTCCGCAGATCAGGCAGCGCTCCGCCAGCCCTTCTGCGCGCACCGGAAAATCCTGCATCGGCCTGAACCCCTGCTCGGCCGGTCCGGGCAGGTACAAAAAGGATGCGCGGGGCGCGGGAAGGGCATCCAGGGCCTTAAGCACGTCCAGGGCGATCTCCCGGAACTGTCCGTGGACCTCCGTCCCTCTGGCATGAGTCAGGATCGGATAGATCTTACCGTCCGGGTTGGTGGTAAGGCTCTCCACCTTGGGACTTTTGGAGATGCAGATATCCAGGCAGCGGTAGCCCCGTTCTGCGGCGAAAGCCCTCAGCAGGGTCTTCTGGTCCCTGGTGTCCCCCTCATATTTGATCCGCTCGTCCACCAGGCAGGGGATCAGGGCCAGGGCCTCCCTCTCCATGCCGCGCCGCTCCGCCAGGGCGATGATGTTCTTGCAGTTCTCCATGCTGGCCATGTCCTTAACCGGGATCAACACCCGGTCGGCGGCGTAAAGGGCATTCTGGGTCAGGGGATTCAGGTCGGGACGCGTATCGATGATCACCACGCCCGGCAATCCGGATTCCGCCAGCAGGCGCGTCAGGGTCATGGGGTCCGTGAAGCGGGCATGAAGGGCATTCAGGCCGGCGGAGGAAGGGATATAGCCGACGCCGTACTGGCCGCTACGCACCAAGCTACCGGCCGGTTCCCCCTCCAACATCTCCAGAACGGAGCCTTCCGACCTCTGCCCATCCCGGGCGAACATCCGGTCAATGGTGAAGTGGTTGTCGAAGGAGAGGATAGTGACCGGCAGGTTCTCTCGCAGGGCCTTCAGGAATACGGCCAGATTGCTGGCCAGGGTGGTCTTGCCCACCCCCCCTTTTTCCGAGGAGATGGTTATGATGTAGGGATACGGCTTCATTCGCGTGTCCGGCGTCCATAGTGTGGTACGGCTTGTCGTGTCTGGCGGTTCTCATTATAACCCACGGGACCGTCGGATGCCATGCCCGTTTTTCTTCTCAACGAAAAAACCCTTTTTTTTCACATTTCCTCGACAAAATCACGGGCGCCCGCCTCCGTTAGCCGACCCTCCCCCGTCGGTCCGGCAGGAACCGCTCGTGCAGTCCCGGCGACGTTTCGGAAGATAGACCCGGAGGCGGGCAAACACCCGGTAAAAGAGCCTGGCCAAGGGGTTCACCAGCGGCAGAGTGATCAGGACGCCGCACAGGCCCAGGAACCGCGAGGCCGGGAAGGCCTGCCAGATGGCCCAGAAGGCGTCCACCCCGCGGTAGAGCCGGCCGGAATTATCCAGGACGTGCATCTGGTACATGAAATCCGCCAGGGTGATATTGTAGGGGGAGGCGTCGAAGTCAGGCGAGCTCACATCCACCAGGATCAGGCGACCCGCCCGGTCCTTGCGCCCGTATCCCTCCACCTCGGCATTGCAGACCGGGCACGAGCCGTCGTAGAAGATGCGTATGGGAAAATCGGGCTTGGCGCGCATGGAGAGGAATCCTTTCTGCCGAGGTTCGTGTCCCGGGATTATCCGTATGGAGCACCACTATACCTCAAAGGCACCTCGTCAGGGCGATCAAATTGTGAACGATCCCGACAATTCGTGATATGATAAAATTGTTAACATACATCCACGCGGGATCGCAAGAAACGGAGGTAATGGATATGGCACGCTTCTACGACGCGATGAGCGATTCTGACGCGAGGCGGATAACGGACCTCCTGAAAGAAGGAGGCATCGAGTATTCGTTACAGATCCTGGGCGAAGGGGCCAAGGTGAAGGAGGTCATGGTGGCCGAGGAGGACCTGGCGGCTGCCGAACGGCTCCTGGACAGCCCGGCGCATCACAACACCTGAAACGGCCCGCTTTTCATTCGAGGCTACGGACGGTAACAATGGGCGGGGGGCGCCCCCTGATGCCCTGACGCATCAAACAATTGGAATCTTTTATGTATCATGTTATGTTAAAAAAAGGCAGCATGTAGACACGATCTAAGTGAGGCGACATGACCGTGAACACGAGAAGATTTTCGAGGGTCGAAGTCTCGGCACAGGCGACCATCGAGTACGGTGAACAAACCATATCCTGCGAGATTATGGAGATCAGCTTGCGGGGCCTGTTCATAAAAACCGACGCAAAAATCCCCGTCAATCAGCCGGTACATGTGAAAGCCAGCTATTTTCAGAGGGAATTTCAATTCCCCGCCACGGTAATCTACGAGAATGATCAGGGATTGGGACTAAAAATCAACGAGATTGACCTCCCCTCTTTCATTCAGTTACGTGAACTCATCGCTTCGAAGATCGAATACCCTGACGCCGTCATCCAGGAAACAATCATTATGGCCGATCTCATCACCGGGTAGCCTGGCAGGAGGAGCCAGCGGTAGAGAGAAATGTGCACGGTCGTTGCGGCTCTATCAAAATGATACAAACTAAGGCTTCCGGGAATGTTCCGGGAGCTTTTTTCATGTGAAAACGGTTAGTTCGCACACAGCTCCGTTTACGGTCATATCTTTCACAAAATCGAGAGTGTTAATTTTTTTAACATACTGTTTTTTCTATTGAAAATTGAATATGTATTGTGTAAACTGAATATATTACATTATCCATGTGGACGCGGAAACAAATCAGATGATATGTCAATAGCAGCTCAGGCTGCGTATGAGGAAAGGTGAAACCGATGCCGAGATTCAAAGTGGCCCATGTGAAAGAACAGGGCGCAGACCTTATAATATTCCCACTGGACCCTGCTTTTGGCTCTAAAAACAATGAAGAGCAACAGGAGATCATTAAAGAATTGCAAACGCACACACAAGGCGCCGGTCTTGCCGGCACCGTGGTGCCGATCTGGAAAAAAGGCGACTGCTTGTTTTTCAACGCCCCCCGGAATTGGCACCCCTTTTTAAAAAAGCTGAGCTGGAACGATGCCATAAAAAACATAAACAAAGAGATTTACTGGTAAAAAAGTTTCAAGGTTCAGAAAAGACGAAGGAGAACCGGAAGGGAAGACGGACCGCGGGTGGGTGAAGCGTTGTCCAGAATCATACAAAGAGAGGCCCGCGGGACTGATCCGGGGGCCTCTCTTTGTATAATAACGGGGCGTAACGAATTACACCGTTTATGTGGCTTTTGCGACTCTACGAAACGTATCCCCCAATGTCACTCCTCAACGATGTTCCTCAAGGATCCTCCTGGGCGACCGGCAACAACCCCTGGGCAAAGCGCCCATATCCGGCATCGGTCTTGAGGATATGGTCGGTTAGCCAGCCATTGAGAAATTGCAGGACCTCAAAAGACAGGTCCGCTTTTTCCTGGTAAAAGTCCTTCTGAAATTCCATAATCCTTGTACTGAATTTTTTGTGTTCCTCGCAGTGCTGGGGGGCATCGGGGTAGTCGTGTACCTCCATCCAGTGTTCTTCGGCGGCAAAGTGATAGCCGGCATAATTGATCAGTTCGTCAAGAACCGCCCCAAGCTCATCGCGAGGCGCTTCACAGGTAAGGCCGTCATAGGTCATGTTCAGCAGGTCCACAAGGAACTTGTGGTGGTGGTCGAATTCTTCGATACCAAGTTCAAATGTGGCGTTCCATTCCAGATAAGGCACGATACCTCCTTCTTATGCCGCTTTTATTCGCCGTCGGCAAGCCAACGGTCCCGGCCGTGATGTTTTCCACCGGGGCCGGTTTCTCTCCACCACGTTCCATATCACCACGACTGCGGAAAATACAGTAGTATCTTACCAATTAACTCAAGAAAATACAAAGGCTCCGCGCCACCCCCTGCCATTCCTCCGGGACCTGTTCCCACAGGCTATGCTGCCACGCTAAAAGTGCCGTCAAGGTGATTAGCGCGGTTTGCTTCGGCAGCGGAAAGAGCAGGCACGGAGTACTCGTGTCCGGCTCACACGCCAGGGAAAAGAGAATGGGGGGCAGGTGTGCATGTACTTTGCCGGAATGCGCAACTGCCCCTCTCACCCCCGTTACACCGTCACCACTATCTTGCCTTTCTGCTGGTTGGACTCCATGTACCGGTGGGCTTCCACAATACTCTCCAGCGGGAATGTGCGGTCGATGACGGGTTTCAGCGCGCCGGATTCGAGGCCGCTGTAGACGAAGTGCTTGCCGCGGGCCAGCCGTTCGGGGTCCTTCACGATCTCGAACAGGGTGTACCCCCGCACGGAGAGTCCTTTTCCCAGCGCCGCGAACAACGGAAAGGGCGTCGGCTCGGGCGACAATGCGCCGTACTCGAAGATCGTCGCGCCTTGACCGGCGGCGGCGGCAAGCGTTTCCAAGAGCGGCCCGCCCACGGGGTCGAAGACCATGTCGACGCCTTTCCCGGAGGTAGGGGCCATGGCGCCCGCAACCAGATCTTCTTCATCGGTCACGATGACGTGATCCGCCCCCGCGCCCAGGAGAAAGGCCTTCTTCCCTCTGCCCCGGGTGGCGGCGACGGCGGTGGCCCCGACGGATTTTGCGATCTGGATGGCGGCCAGGCCCACGCTGCTGGTCGCCGCGGTGATCAGTACTGAGCCGCCTTTCTGCAATTTGCCGAATTCGACAAGCGCCCCGAAAGCCGTCAGGTACTGCATCCAGATCGCCGCCCCCTCGACCGGCGACAGCCCCGACGGATACGGGACCGCGGCATAGGCCGGCACGATGGCGCTTTCGCCGTAGACCCCATAGGCGCCGACGGAAAATGAGGGTATGGTGCTTACCCGGTCGCCGATCTTGACGCTGCCGACGCCGGGTCCCACGGCGTCTACGGTTCCCGCCGCTTCATAGCCGAGCCGCGAGGGAAGGTTGGGAGCTTCCAGATACCGTCCCTGCCGGAACATGACCTCGGCGCGATTTAAGCCGATGGCCTCGACCTTCAGGCGAATCTCTCCCTCTCCCGGCTCCACAAGGGGCAACTCCTCGATCCTGAGCACCCCGGCATCTCCTGTTTCATAAAAACGTACTATCTTCGGCATGGTGTTTCTCCTTTATGGTATAATTTCCGTGGAATGGGTATCCATCCTCTGTCGTCAAGGTAATTGTACCACTATATGAAATTGTCGCAGGAGTTCTTCGGGGGGCTTCGGTTCCCGGCGCCACTGTCTGGGGCACGCGTAAAGACGCGGGCGAGCATATCGTCGCCGATCCCAAAGGGTTCGCCATATATGGCGGATATGTCAAACTTGACGGCTTCCCGCTGACGGCTTTTCCCCACCCCGCGCACGTGCCTGGTTTTTATCCCGCACATCCGGCCCGTTACGTGCACCGCGACCACCGCCCTCCTCCGGCATGCTCATTGCGTTACCAACCCCTGGACCGAGGCGGGCACTATCGCACTGTCCGCCATTATTTGAATGAACCGGAGGTGATTGTCATGAGTGATCGACGAAAGGCGTATGAGGAAAGACTCGATGCGCAATTGAAGGAATGGAATGCGCAGATCACCCTGCTCAAAGCCAAGGCGGAAAAGATGACGGCCGATATGAAGGTCGAGTACTACAAGGCCATCGAATCCTTGCAGCACAAGCAGGGCGAAGCAGGGATAAGGCTGCGCGAACTAAAGGCATCCGGCGATGAGGCCTGGGAAGATATGAAGACCGGGCTGGAAAAGGCCTGGACGGAAGTCAAAGCCGCCTTCCACGAGGCGACCTCGAAGTTCAAATAGTTCCACCCAGGGCGCCCTGTAGTTGCTATGTGGACGCCTACGAAAAAACATGGAGGTAAAGAGCATGAAAAAGGAAATGATTGCGGCATGTCTGGTGTTGGTTTGCAGCTTGGTTGGCACGAGTGCCATGGCGGCGGACGCGAATAGTACGGAGAGTATCAAGGACAGATTTGGCATAACGGGCGAAATCGGCTTCCTGGTGCCCGCGGACAGCGATGCGGTCGGCACCGGCTTCGTGATCGGAAGGGGGCATACGGATACGGGCTTCGTCGGCGGCGGCGGCCTTATCTACGGCATTCTCAATAATTACGCGGCCGAGTTCGAGGTTACCCATACCGGCTTCGGTACGGATGCTGGTACGGATTTCGATACCACCAATATCTCTCTGGGGGCACAGTACCGCTATCTCAACCTCCCGGTCAAAAAGTTGGTCCCCTATGCCGGGTTCGGGCTGGACATCCTCGTCAATGGCGCCAATAACGGCCTGGATGTGGATACCGTGGCAGGGGTCCATGTGAAGGCTGGAGCGGATTATTTCCTTCTGCGGCAACTGGCCCTGACCTCCGAGATCAAGGGGGTTATCGCCCCGAACGCCGATATCAAGGCCGGTGGCGCCAAGGTAGGTGAGTTTGATCCGGACAGTTTTTCCATGACGTTCGGTGTGCGGTATTTCTTCAACTGATTTCCGTCCGGAAAGGGTTCTTTTCCGCCCATGCGGCGACCGAGATTCCCCGAGCCGGTCAGTTAATCCGTTGACAAAGATATCCGGACCATAGCACAATCGCCCATTGTTTCCGCAATGGGCGTTTTTTTTTGAAAAGCATCTTCATTGGAGGGTTGGGACATGAGAATTGCCTTTATCTGCCTGGTGGCCGCCTTGTTGTCGGCGGGGGCTGTTTCGGCCAAAGCGGCCGACACGGCGAAAGATACGTTTTCCGTCATCCATTCCCGGAAGAGCGTCCGCTCCTTTACCGGGGCGACGGTCGGTACGGAAGACCTGGACAAGATCATCCGGGCCGGCATGGCCGCGCCCACAGCCGTCAACAAGCAGCCGTGGTCGTTCGTGGTGGTGACCGACAAGCAGAAGCGGGATGCCCTGGGTGCCGGTCTGCCGAACGCGCGGGGTATCTACAAGGCGGGGGCGGTCATTGTCGTCTGCGCGGAACCGGAAATAGCCAACCTGAAGAGCAAGGACTTCGCGGTCATCGACGCCTCGCTGGCCAGCGAGAATATCCTGCTGGCCACCGAGGCGCTGGGACTCGGCGGGCACTGGACCGCCTCATATCCCTATGAGGAAAAGATGAAACACGTGCGCAGTGTGCTCGGCATACCGGCCAACGTCATCCCTCTGAACGTCATACTGATCGGCGTCCCGACCGGCGAGGACAAGCCCAAGGACAAGTACCGGAAGGACAAGATCCATTTGGAGAAGTGGTAGCGGGGCATTCGCTCCCGGTCCGGCCGGGACGACGTACAGATACAAAGGGAGGTAGGCCGAGGTCCGGGATGAAGCCATTCGTTATCTTCATATTCATTGCCGCGGGCGGCAATGCCATCTACCATATAGGGCAAAAAACCCTGGCGGCGACGGCTAACCCCATGGTCATTCTCATGGGCGCCTATGGTTTTGCGTTCCTGCTTTCGGCCGCGGCTGCGCCGTTCTTTCAGGGCACAGCCGTCACCTCCTATAGCGCCCAGGTGCTGAACTGGCCTGTCGCAGCTCTTGGCGCCGGAGCGTTCCTGATCGAGATCGGCTTTCTGTTTTTCTACCGGACCGGCGGCTCTCTCCAATGGTCCGGCATAGCGGTCAACGGCCTGGCGGCGCTCATGCTCATCCCGGTCGCCATCATCGTCTACCGGGAGCCCTTGTCGGTCGGACGTCTCCTGGGCATCCTGCTGACACTCGCCGGCCTTGCCCTGATCATACGCAAATAACCGGAGCACCGTATGGAACATTTTACCTGGAGCAGGAAATATTCCGTGGGCAACGAAGAGCTGGACAACCATCACAAGAACCTGTTCGAAGTGTTCAACAAGCTCTACGACAGTTGCCTGAACAAGAACAGAACAAAACTCAGTGCCGTCATCGAGGAACTGGTCGCCTACAGCACCTACCATTTCCATGCGGAAGAGCAGCACATGAAGAGCATCGAATACCCCGATATCAACAAGCATCTCTCGGAACACCGGTCGTTCTCCGCCATGATAGGCAAATACCACCATACCCACGGCGCAAATGAGGTGATGGTGTCGAAGGAAATAGTGTTGCACCTGTGGAAGTGGCTCATCGATCACGTCATGACCGAGGACAGGAAGTATTCCATCAAATCAAAACGGCCCGTGCAAAGGATCATCCATGACGAACAAGCTTGACGACGAACAGATGCTGTCCCTGGAGGAGTTGGTGGTTTCCCACAGCTATGAGATGCTGGCCCTGATAACGGTCCTGGAAAAGAAGGGCATCCTGACCAGGGGAGAGATCATCGAGGTAATCAAGGAGATGAGGGACAGCCAGGGGTAAAGCGGCGGGCAATGTCCCGGAAAGCCGTTGCCGGTGCGGCGGAGGCGCGAACGTCTCGCTCCAAAGGTTCGTTGACACCGGAACGGGAAGGATCGTAAGCTGGAAGGAAGCCGAACCAAAGCCGCGTTAAGTTATTCCTGAAAGCCTCCTGCGACATGCCGGGGCTTTGGGAAAGGGAGCAGATCATGGCGTATCGTTCAACCGCATTGACCCTTGTGGCATTCCTTTGCCTGTTTGCCCTCGCCTTGCCCGGACCGGCAAAGGCGGAAACCGGCGGTACCCGGGAGGCAGCCAGGCCGATCCTGGGCGAACTCGACCTCAGGACGCCAACCGGGGAGCAGGTTACCCTGATACCCTTCATCGGCAGGAAGGCGGTAATTGTCGCCTTCTGGGCGGCTTGGTGCCCGATCTGCCGGAAAGAGGTGCCCCATCTCAACTCCCTGAACTCCGACCCGCTCCTGAAGGTGATCGGTGTCAACGAGGGTGAGAGCCTTGAGGATATCCAGAGCTTCGTCGCCGATAACAAACCCGGCTACGAAATAGTCGTCGATCCCAGGGGTGATGTGGCAAAGTCCTTCGGGGTGCCGGGGATGCCCTACTGCGTCATCATCGGCAGATCGGGCGTGGTGGCTTACCGCGGCTATGGGCTGCCTGCGGACCTGGAGTCATATTTCAGACAATGATGCGTATGAAACACAGGGGCGATCCATCACGGAGCTTGAAAAAATGAAACCATCCTCACCGCGCCCGACCATGTTCAGGCCGATCTTTGGAGCCGCCCTGCTTATGGCGGCAATCCTCTGTCTTTGCCCCGGCTGCGACAACAAGCAGGGGGTCGTGATCGGCGAAAAACCGCCCTCATCCCCGGGCAGCGACCTCCGGGGCGAGCCCGTGGACATCGGCCGGTTCAAGGGCAAGGTCGTTGTCCTGTACTTCTGGGCCAATACCTGCTGCAGCGACCGGGTGAAACTGCTCGAACCTTTCTACCGCCGCGTCAGGGACAAGGGCCTGGCGATCCTGGCCGTCAACGTGGGAAGTCCGGCGAAGCTGGTGGAGTCATTCGCGAAAGACAACGGGCTGACCTTCACGTTGCTCACGGACGAACACACCACGACTTCGGAACAATATGGGGTGTTCGGCTTCCCCACCGTTTTCATCCTGGACGGCAACGGCATCGTGCGGCAGAAGGTTTTGGGAGAGATTTCGGCGGAGCAGTTGCAAAAGCTGGTCGAGCGTCAGTTCGACATGCAAAAGGAAGTACAGGCACAATTCGAAAAAAGCCGGCCCCGCTAGCCTCTCGTATTTTTGCGGCCGTGCGGGGCCCGAAGCGGCCCGGCGTGCCGGTCATGGAGAGCGGCATGAGATAGCCCACAAGATCGATGCCGTGCTCATCCCGTGTTCATCAGCCATGTGCGCAAGCTCGGCCGGGAAGTGACCGGTTACATCCCTGCCCATTCAGAATTTCCCGCACCGGAGGATTCCTTCCCCCGGTAACCCCAGCCAACTACCAACTTGCCAGGCGACCACCCGACGCAGAATTATGATGACGCCCCCCGGATTCACCACGCCGGCGCCGCGGGTTTGTTGTCCGGCCCCAAGGGAAATAGCGAGGTGGAGCGCTTGTTCGCGCCGCATATCTATTGATATCTGTTTATAATCATATTTTAATAATTTGTTGAGTATTTGACTACGTGGTGGTATACATAATTAAATGTAGTTTTATTGCACCTTTAGCAACATTACTACATCCAAACAATTAATATAATCAATAGAAACCTGAAGACATGGACATGGTCTCGGCAGTGCCGTTTTGCAAGCCCGTTGTTACCGAGATGATACTTTAAAAGCGGTTCACTTGCCGCGGCGAACCGGTAGCATGTCGATCCGGTCTCAAATACGTGCCCGTTGTTTCTGATCATGGCATCCCGGCGGCCTGTCGACCAGACAGACAGGATCGTGGATTGTTTGAACAGATCGGGCTTCTCCGGCAGACCGTTTCCCGGTGCCTCTCCCAATTCACAAGGGACGGAACGCGGGGTTTGCGCTGAAAAGCGCCGTGCGGCACACAGCGGGCGGGGCCAGTACCCACCATCCAGCCACAAATGCCCGTCGGCCCCCTGCAAGGCGACCAACCAGCGCAAACCGATACAAACTGAAATCGAGCGAATCCATGACGAAATCCTTTGATCCCCAAAATAGCCGGGAAGAGTTCCATGAGCAAATAGCAGGACGTGGCGACCAGTCATCACAGAAAAGCTACTACCCGGAACTGTTGAAGAAACTTCGGGAGTTGGAAGAGGAAATCCAGCGGCGGGAGTTGATTGAAAACGAACTGCACCTTCAAACGAACATATTGGAAGCCGAGATAGCATCCCGCCAGCACGCTGAAGAGGCTGCAGCCACTGAAAGGGACAATGCCAGGTCCATCTTTGAAGCGGCGCCTGTCGGCATGATGATCATCAGTGAATCATGCCGGGTTATCGAGGCGAACCGCGCCATGGAGGCAATCTGCGACAAGGGGGCTGCGAGCATTATCGGTCTTGTGCCCGGCCAGGTTTTCGATTGCGCCTACACGACACAGGACAACCATGAATGCGGTCATGCCCCGGAGTGTTCCGTCTGTAGCCTGCGGGAGATGGTTCAGAGTATCATGAAGTCACGTCAGGCCCGCTATGGCGTTGAAATTCAACTGGAGCGATCCAGTGACGCCGTCAAAAAACACATGTGGCTGAAAATCAGCATTGAACCGATTGTGGCTTCAGGCCAGGCATGCGCCATCATTGCCGTTGATGACGTCACAGAACACAAGGAGACTGACAAAAAGCTTTCAATGATCGTGCAGGAGTGGCAGCAGACCTTCGATGCCTCCGCCGATGCCATCTGGCTTCTCGATATGAATCGGGCCATTCTCCGGGCCAACAGTGCCACTCAGAGCATCTTTGGGCGTCCGCCGCAGGATATCTGCGGGGACCGCTGCTGCGACGTCGCCCATGGGGGCTCACCTCCCATGGGTCAGTGCCCGTTCAACGAAATGATAGCGACAGGGCGGCGCGCCTCCGTGCAGTTTCAGGCGGCCGACAAGTGGTTCGATGTTTCACTGGACCCGGTCTTTGATGAATACGGAAAGATATTCAGGGCCGTTCATGTGGTCAAGGACATCACCGAACTGAAAAAGTCGGAAGTACGTGAACATACCCGTTCAGAGATACTGGAGCGGATCGCCCGCGGAGAATCGCTTCCCGATCTTCTGGGCTTCATTGCCTCGGCCATCGAGAGGGAGCGGCCGGAAGCGCTCTGTTCGATCCTTCTGGTCAGTGAAGATGGCAAGCGGCTTTTGAACGGGGCGGCGCCGAGCCTGCCGGATGCTTATAATGCCGCGGTGAATCTGACCAGGATCGGTGAGGGGATCGGCTCCTGCGGCACGGCGGCATACCGAAATGAACGGGTGGTCGTCGAAGACATTGCCACCCACCCTTTCTGGGAAGGCTTCACCTCTGCCGGGGAGGCCGGTCTGCGTTCATGCTGGTCGGAACCGATACGGTCATCTTCCGGCAAGGTACTTGGCACATTCGCCGTCTATCACCGCCATCCGGCATCGCCGGGTGAGGAGGAACTCCGTCTCGTCGAGCAGGCATCGGCCTTTGCCGGCATTGCCATCGAGCGCAACCGCGTCGAGGCGGAACGAGTGGCCCTTGAGGAACAACTGCACCAGTCCCAGAAGATGGAGGCCATTGGCCACTTGGCCGGAGGAGTGGCCCATGATTTCAACAACCTTCTCACACCGATCATAATTTATGCCGACATGCTGAAAAAGGTGATTCCCAAGGACGATAAAAAGGCTTACGGAAAGCTCGAATCGATCATTTCGGCCTCGCATAAGGCACGGGACCTGACACAGCAACTGCTCAGCTTCGGCCGCAAGCAGGTCATGCTCATCAAAGCCACGGACATCAACGAAACCATTCGGTCATTTTACCCTATTATCCGGCGCACCTTGCGCGAAAACATCGATATACGGCTCAATCTCTCCCCACTGCCTGAAGTAATCCTGGCTGACCAGTCAAAGCTGGAACAGGTCCTTCTGAATTTGGCTATCAATGCCAAGGATGCCATCGCCGCGCAAGGCGTTATCGCCATTGAGACCGGCAAGGCCCTGATCGATGACGAGTATGCCCAGAATCATCCTGGAATGGTAGCCGGCTGTTATGTCCTGCTTTCCTTTGAGGACAACGGTTGCGGCATGTCCGAGAAAACCGCGAAGCATATATTCGAACCGTTTTTCACCACGAAAGAAGCCGGACATGGTACCGGACTCGGCCTGGCAAATGTCTATGGAATAGTCAGGCAGCACAACGGGCATATCGAGGTGAGCAGTACCGAGGGCAACGGCTCGACATTCAAAATGTATTTCCCGTGTTACGACCAGAACCCCGAACTGCCCGTCAGCATGGCGAAAACGGTTTCAAAAGATTTCACCGGAAATGAGACAATCCTGCTGGTCGAGGACAATGACTCGGTGCGTAGAATGATTTCTGAACTGATGGGCGAGTTGGGCTACACGATACATGTGGCGGAGGGGCCGGACCAGGCATTTACCATTGCCCGACAACTTTCGGGAAAGATCGATCTTTTGATCTCCGACCTGGTTATGCCCGGCATGGACGGCAGGCAGTTGTTTACCAGGCTGAAGGAAGCGCGGCAAGATATTGGTGCGGTACTGTACATCTCGGGATACGACAAAAGCGGGATCACCAATATCAAATTGGAAGACAGCGAGCACTTTCTCGCCAAACCATTCACCTGCGATACGTTTATGGGAAAGGTGAGGGAGTTATTGACAAAGTCATGACTACCAAGGTGCAACAAAAGAGAGAACACGGGGTCGAGCTTACCGTTGTCCTGGCCACGGGCTAGCCCGCGCACGAGACCTCCCTCAAGATCACTATCGTATCAATCAGTTACTTCATGGATCAACGACCGGAATCCGGCTTGATGTCCTTGAACCACCTCTCAGGAAACCGGATGCCCTTCCCCCGCCCCTACCTGCCGTTGTTCAGATAATAATCCATCTCCTCCGGAGAAAAGCCGTTCATCTTGTGCGAGCCGATGATGATCAGCGGCACGCCGTGGCCGCCCAGGTCCTTGTGCCGCTGTCTGGCGGCGCTGTCCTGTTCGATGTCGTAGGCCACATACGGGACGCCCTTGCTCTTCAGATAACTTTGGGCCCGTTTGCAGTAGCCGCACCAGGAGGTAACGTACAACTCCACTGTGCCGGTGAAATGCACCTGAGGGGATGGCGCCGGTTGCGCTACCTGTGCGGCGGCACTCTTGCCGGTGGGCTTTGCGGACACCGGCTGGGGGGGCGGGGCGGGGGCGAAGTCGTTGTCCCGGTAGACCTTAACCTTTTTCTTTTTCTTGGATGCGGGAGGCGGCGTATCCTTGAAGGTCACCGCGCCGTTCTCGTCCACCCATTGGTACATCTCCGCCCCGGCGATGGAGAAAGCGAGCAGCACGGTAGCCACGGCAAGCAGTACTCTCATGGTCATCACCCCGATCTTCATACCCACCCCCGGATTGTATTCAATGACACCTCTTCTCTACAGCACGTGACCATACGTTTCAACGCAAAAATGCCATTAATATAAACAAACCACCCTATCCCGCCGGTATCACACGAATTGCCCATAGGGCGCCTACCAGCTCGCCAGCCCGGCCGCCCGGCGCAGAAGCACGAGCACGTCCCCCAGATCCACCACGCCGTTGCCGAGCGGCATGCCGTCCGGTCCCAGGGGGGCCACGTCGGCATGGGCTTTCTGGGCCGGGGTCAGGGACGCCAGCCCGGTCACGTGGCGCAAGACCGCGAGGACATCCCCCACATTGGGCGTAGCGCCCCCGGATACCACGACGCCGTCGGGCAGCGGCAGAAAGTTTGCCGTGACGGTCATACCGGCCGTTACCGCAGCCACGCTCAGGGGGTTGGCTGTGCTTGGGGCGAAACCATTCGTGCCGGTCCAGTCGACGAACCGGTAGCCGGTGACCGGGACGGCAACGACCGTTGTGGCGCTCCCTCCCCGAGCGATCCGCTGGGCCGCGACCCCGGTGACGGAGCCGTTGCCGCCGCTGACGAAGATGACCGCGTAGTCCGGGGTCTGGCCGTTGTCGTAGACCTGGGCATCCGTGACGGCGGAGGCCACCTCCGAATTGCCTCCTGCCAGCAGCACCAGGCCGTTAGTAAGCAGGGTGGCGCTGTGGTACATCTGGGCGACGGCCAGGGGGCCGGAGGCGATCCAGGCGTTGCCCGCCGGGTCGTACACTTCGGCCGTGGCCAGGGAGCCGGAGGCCCCCTGGCCTCCGGCCGCCAGAACCAGGCCGCGACTCAACAGGGTGGAGGTATGAAAGGCGCGCTGGGACGACATGGGGGCGGCCGCGTTCCATCGGTCGGCCACCGGGTCGTAGCGTTCGGCAGTGGCGGAAGTGGCGTAATTCTCGTCGAAACCGCCGCAGGCCAGGACCGTGCCGTCCGGGAGCAGGTTTGCCGCGTGGTTGGCCCTGGCCTGGTGCATGGCGGAAGCCTGGCTCCAGGTGTTGGCGGCCGGGTCGTACAACTCGGCACTGGGGATTATGGCCACATCGGCGTCATACCCGCCGGCCACCAGGACCTTACCGTTATTGAGCAGTACGGCGCTATGGTAGGAGCGGGCTGTTGCCATGGGGGGCGTCGCTTGCCACGTCTTGCTCGCCGGGTCGTACAGTTCGGCCCCGGCGATGCTCATGCCGCCGACCATGCCGCCTGCCGCCAGTACCGCGCCGCTTGGCAGCAGGATTGCCGTATGGCCGCTGCGGGAGGAGGCCATGGCTCCTACGGCGCTCCAGGTATCGGTGATCGGGTCGTACAGCTCCGAGCTCTCCAGGGTGGCGTAATTGTCGTCGTATCCCCCCGTCACCAGTACCGTTCCGTCATGCAGCAGGGTGGCGGTATGTCCGGCCCGAGGAGAGGTCATGGCCGCGGCCGGGCTCCAGGTTGCGGTGGCCGGATCGTACAGCTCCACCGTGGCGGTCGACGTATTGAGCCAGTCGTACCCGCCCGCCACCAGCACCTTGCCGTTACTGAGCAGGGTGGCGGTGTGCTCCTCCCGGCCGGTGTTCAGGGATCCGGTGGCGGCAAAGCTGCCCACCGGGGCCGTGGCCGTGATGGTGAAACCGGGGAGCGCCGCAGACAGATTGCCGTTCAACGCAGAGATGACAAGGGGGCCGTAACTGCCGGCAACACCCAAGGTGCCGCTCAGGCTGCCGGTGGCCGGGTCGAAGGTAAGTCCTGCGGGCAGTGTGCCGCTGATGGTGAAGGAGACGGCGTTTGCGGAGGCGGGGGTGAATGAGTAGGGAACGGAGGTCATGACCGCCGTGGCCGGAGAGCCGGAGATGGTCGGTTGGGCCGGAATGCGGGTGGTGACGCTGAAGGTGGCGGAGACGCCACCGATGGTCAGCACCGCATCGGTTTGGATGCCGTAGGAGGCGGAGGAGGTTTGGCGCACAACCACCGTGTCGTTGTTATGCACCACGCCCGGTGCCGAGCCGTAGGCACCGCCGTTGATCGCGTATTCCCCGCCGGCCACGGTGACCGGCGCGCCCCAATTGATGCCGTTCACCGTGGCCCCGGCCGAGACGGTGACGGTGGATATCTCCACACCGGTTTCAGCGGCAAAGGAGAACGCCGCCGGGGTGGTGTCCACGCTGGCCGCCACCAGGGGGAGCGTGAAGTCCCAAAGATAAGCGTCGTCGCATTTGGCATACCCCGGCAGGGCGGCGGCGGTGCCATACACGTCGTTGCAGCCGCTCTCCATCCCCCTGGGCAGGTCCGTGTCGTACTCCAGCCCCATGAACACGTTGTCCTTCAGCCAGTCGTACTTCCGGGCGATAGTGGCATTGGCCTGGGCCGCACTACGGAAGTCCCGCCCCGCGGCCACGTACATGGAGAACGCTTCGGCCCACTCCTCCTCCGCGTAGGAACTGCCGGCCGGGCAGGTGCCGACGCCGGCGGTGAAGCCGTACTTGCTGATCCACTCCATGGGGTCGGAGCTTCTCCGGGGGCAACAGCCGTTGGCGCAGGCGGCCATGTCGTAGGAGATGTCGGAGAAGCCCGTGGTATCCAGGACGCCGAACAGCGGCTGACCGGCGCGGTTGATGTTCCGGTACAGATGACCGTCCAGATAGTGGGCGTACTCGTGCAGCACTGTATCCGCGTCCACGGCGGCGCTGGGAAAGCGCGTACTGGATACCGCCGGGTCGAAATAGGCCCCCACGAAGCGGTAGTCGCTGGTCACATCCACCGGTGTGGCGTAGATGGAGAGGTCCACACCCTGGGCATCCTTGATGGTGCCCACGCACTGCCCCACGATGCACTGAACCGTCTCGTAGCCGGACATCCGGAGGTAATGGGGCAGCACGGCCATGGGAAGACTGTAGATGGTGGCCAGGGTGTCCTTGGAGACGTCGTTGGCCAGGAGCTGCTGCATGTGGTTGTATAGCAGAAACCCTTGTCCGGTGACAGCCAACGCCTGCTCACGGGACACCAGTTGCTGGTCGATCATGCTCAGACAGGTACTGTCCACCACGCTGGTCACCGGCAAGCCGTTACGGGCCTGGAAGGCCGTGATGGCCCGTACCTGCTGGTCATTGAGGCCGTAGTTGTACCCCATCTCGGTCTGGTAGCCGAGCATGAACAACCCGGAGAAGACCTTGAAGGCAAAGATATTTCGATTCTCCTTGGTGGCGACGATCCAGTTCGGGTCGTTCATGTCGTAGGTGATGCCGGTCATGATCTGGGCAGCCGTGGGGTCGGTAGCGAAGAATTGGGATGCCAGGGGCGCAGCCATGACCGGTAGCGGGGAGAAAACGAGCCAGAGGGCGATAACAGTCCCGGTCAGGAGTGTGGAAACAAATGCGCGTGCGCTGTTCATGGGGTACCTTCTCATGGATTCGACATCTGCCACAGAGACACGAAGACACAGGAAACGTTAAAACAAAACGGCTTATATCGAGTGCGCAAAGATAAAGGGGATCGATGTCGTACCCCCGCTTCTGGGGTTACCCGCCCCTTGTACCGTATATTCCCTTCCACCTTCTAAACTGGTTCCAGCCGTCGAAGTGCTCAGTGTCCCTGTGGCAGATGTTTGTGTGACTTATGGTTCGTTCTGGTTCGCACGTGCACCCAATTTGCACATTCGATGCCGCCGGACCGGCTTGTTGACCATTTTAATAGTCGGCCCCACGGATAGCGCCGCCAGCGGCCCTCTGGTGTTTCGTTGTTCCGGTGGTAGCGGGTATGGTCGGGGGGTTAATGAGGAAAATGGGGGTTATAAAGGCGCAAAATTTGCGGAGGCGGTGACAATTCGGAGGACCTGGGAAGGGCATCAAGCGGGTTTGCAAGCAGTGCGGTCCGAAAAGGGTTTCTGCCGGATCAGGAATACCGTCAATTGCTCAATCTTAGTCGACATCAGTGCAAAGGACCACCCGAACGGCTGCAACAGCCTGACTTCATGGGGATAGAGTCAGGCCGGCCTATTGTTTCGGGAGACATGTCGATACCAAGGAAAAACGACCAAAAAAAAGCCGCATCTTTCGATGCGGCCTTTTTCATTCCGGTGAAGGAAAAATTACTTGGCAGCCGGAGCAGCCGGAGCTTCTTCTTTTTTCTCTTCTTTTTTCACTTTTTTGGCTTTTTTGGCTTTTTTGGCTTTTTTGGCCGGTTTCTTCGTTTCTTTCTTCATTTCAGCAGCCGGAGCAGCGGCGTCAGCAGCAGGAGCAGCAGCGTCAGCAGCGAAAACAACGGCGGAGAAGGACAGAGCAACGATAGCGGCTACGATGGTGGAGAGAACTTTTTTCATTGGTATTACCTCCAGATAAATTTAAAAGCTTGCTCTAGGTATTGCACAGGTGGTGCCAAATGCATTTTTAAAGAAATATTGTTATAATTCAGTATATTACAAAACAAAATACCGCCCCGATGCCAGCCGAATCGCCCCAAAGCAGGCACTCCATACCGCAAATAAGGTATGAAATTCGGACATTCCGGCAAGGCAACACGCCGCTGGCGCATACCGGGTGTCGCCCTTCGGAACCTGGTACATCAGTAACAACTGCCATGGACCGTCCAGGCCGGGGCGGCATCAATGACAGAGGTCCGGCAGTCTCGACAAAACCATTGTGACACCGTGGAAAAACATGTTATTGAGACTATTATTCTCACATCCGGGCCAGTTTTTCCGGCTATGGTCTCCCTGCAACGATGCCTCCCGGTCAAGCGACACGCTTCCAAGGTTTCACGTTTCCAGGGAGCCCCTGCCCCAGGATGGCACACCATGAAACTATCCGACATTGCAACATCCCAAAGTACGGAACGGAGCTTCACGTACCGCTACGGCATTGCCGTGGCGGCCACCGCACTGGCGGCGCTGTTCGGCTGGCTGGTGCCGGAGGCGGTGGACCCGGAGCAGTACCTGGGCTTCTACCCGGCGGTCGTGGTGGCCGCGGCCCTGGGAGGCGTGGGGCCGGGCTTGATCGCAACCTTTGGTGCCCTGTTCCTGGTCAACGTCGTGTTCGACCGGTTCAACCCCTCCGACCATGGTGAAGTAATGAGGCAGGTCATCTGGGTGGCCGCCAGCGTCGGAGTGAGCCTGCTGGCCGGGAAGCTGCGCACGGCGCGCCATCGGGCCGAGCGGGAAGCGGCGGCGGCGCGGCAAGGCGACGAGCAGCTGCGGGAGTTGACGCAACGGCTGAACTACCATATCGATAACTCCCCGCTGGCGGTGATCGAATGGGGGCCGGATATGCGGCTTACCCGCTGGTCCGGCGCCGCCGAACGCATCTTCGGCTGGAAGGCAGGGGAGGTGTTGGGCAAGCGCCTGGAAGATTTCCGCTGGATCTATGACGATGACTCGCCCCAGGTGGCCCAGGTCGTTTCCGACCTGCAAAACGGCAAGAATCCCAGCAGGTTTTCGGCCAACCGCAACTACCGCAAGGACGGTTCGGTCGTCCATTGCGAATGGTACAACTCATCGCTACTGGACGATTCGGGGAACCTGCGGTCGATCCTCTCCCTGGCACTGGAGGTCACGGACCGCATCAAACTGGAGGAAGCCCTGCAGCAGTACAGCGAAATGCTGGAGATCAGGGTCGCCGAGCGCACCGCCGAACTCCGGGAAAAGGACCGGCTTCTTTTGTACCAGAGCCGCCTTGCGATCATGGGGGAGATGCTCAACAATATAGCCCACCAGTGGCGCCAGCCTCTGAATGTCCTGGGTTTGAACATCCAGCGCCTGGCCCTGTTTTACGAGACGGGCGATTTCAGCAAGGAGCTTCTCGACAGCAGCACCAGGGATGCCATGAAGCTGATCCACCACATGTCCCAGACCATCGACGACTTCAGGAACTTCTTCAAGCCCGACAAGGAGAAAAGCGACTTTAGCGTGGCCTCGGCGATTCAACAGTCCATCAGCCTGGTAGTGGATGGTTTCAGGCACCATCAGATAGCGCTCAAGACCCGGCTCGACGGCAACGCACGGATCAACGGTTATCCCAACGAGTTCTCCCAGGTGATCCTGAACATCCTGCAGAATGCCCGCGACGCGCTTGTGGAACGCGAGATTGCCGATGGAACGATAACCGTAACCTCCACGGTCCGGGACGGCATATCGGTGATAACCATCAGCGACAATGCCGGCGGCATCCCCGGGGAGATCATCGACAACATATTCGAACCGTACTTCAGCACCAAAGGGATGAACGGCACGGGGATCGGGCTCTTCCTGTCGAAGAACATCATCGAGACCAACATGGGAGGGAGTCTGACGGTGAGGAACGGCCCCGACGGGGCGGAATTCATGATTGAAATCTGACGGGCGCCGGCGTGATTCGCCCGGAGCGCCCCCAGGAATTACGTGCAGCGGCCGGTTTTCCGACCTGCAGACACTGCCTTTCCCTGGGCGCAGGCCTTCATTTCAGTAGTATTCATCGCGCTCGCGAGCGGGCTTCTTGTCCGGCCGCTCCGGGTCGAAATATTCGTGGGGCTGCAACGCGGCCGTTTCCTGCGCCAACTCCACGATATCGCTATGCCAGGACGTAACCGCGTTTGTGGAGGTACTGACGACGTACCATTCGCCCAGGTTCAGCTTGTCGCTATCGCTGCGCGACCTCACCAGGCGGTGTTTCCCCTTGGTCAATACCCTGTTGATCCGCTGCGCCAATTCTTTCGCATCTATCGCCACCTTGACATTTTCCATAAGCACCTCAAGTACCACAGTATGCCAATTGGGACACAATACCAAGCTAATTACGTTTGCGGCCACAAAGGAGTCTTCCCGCTCTGGGTAATTTGGGGGGGCCAGCCGGGACGCGGCAACCGACTCTGCCTGATCGGTAGCCGTCCCCTGGGGAGAGAAAAGGGCGCTTCGGGGGCCTTTCCCATCGGTTCTTTATCTTTTTTCCGGCCCTTCCGCAAACAGCGATCTGAGCAGATTCTTCAATTCCGTTCTCAGTTCGGTCAAGGCCAGACGTTCTTCGCCAAACGAGTTATTGATGTTATCCGTTATGATGGAATGCATCCTGACCAGCTTGTTGCGATCGACGTTCGGGTTCCGCATCTGCTTTCTCATCTCCCGGATCTCGGCCATATCGAGGGTCTTGACCATTTCGGGCGTTTTTTTCTCCTCCACAACCGCTTCCTTATGGGATTTATCCTCCATAATCGCCAAAAAGCCCCCAAAGATATCCGGGTCGAAGAGTTGCTTTTGACTCTTCATGGTCCGCAGGGCTTCGGCAGGGGTTGATGCGGCCTTGTACGGGCGGTTCATGGTCAGGGCGCAGTAGATGTCGCAGATGGACACCAGCATCGCGTACCTGGGGATATCAGGGCCAACCAGCGCCCTCGGATACCCGCTGCCGTCATGCCGTTCGTGATGGTTCAGGGTAATGTCATGCACGATCCGGCTCTTGACCCCTGCGTTATTGAGCAGGTCAACGCCGTATTTCGGGTGGAGCTTGACCCGGTAATATTCGTCCTCCGAGAGGACGTCCATCTTGTCGGTAATATCGCTCGACACGGACAACATCCCGATATCGTGCAGCATGGCCCCCACACCGATGCCGACAAGTTCGTCCTTCCCGGCATTGAACAGTTTGTCGCACATGAACATCGAAAGGATCGTGGTCTGCGCCGAGTGATTGATGAGGTATTTATCGAAATTGTCTTCGAGCTTGGCAAAGAGGTTGATCAACTCGTTCCTGTCCCCGAACTGGAGAGACACCTTTCCCAGCATGGTGCGGCATTTTTCGAACGGAGCGGCCTGGTTGGGTTTCTTGAAAACGTCGTCGATACATTTGATGATCATCTGGCAGCAGATGAGGTTCTTCGAATATTGCGACAGGATATTGACGGCACGGGAATCGTCCAGTCTCTTTTCCACATGCGCCTGGACTTCTTCCGAATCCTTGCTGTTGATGTAGACGAACTCCGTCCCGTTTTCGCGCAACCGTTCGATATTGTGGATAGTGAGCTTGGTATTTTCCGGTTTATAGAGCGTGTATTTCGCGTCGAGCTTGACGAACAGCTCTACCTTCGGAAAATTCTCGTGGTTGATCGAGTCGAGCACGATAGGTGAATACTCCAAGGCCATTGCCTCTCCCCTTTTCAGCGTTTCAGATGCACTGCCCGCTCCAGCGGCAGCAGGTCCCAATAGTTACCATTCAATTTATAATAATCGGCAGAATGCCCCACAAACTGTAGCACGTCACCAAAGGCAGCATTAAATGATTCCAATATGTTGCCGGTCTACCAAGTTTCTCTCACGAAAAGGAGATTGTCAACGACACAAACGTTTCCCGGCCGGAAAAATGGCATGGCCGGGCTTGACCGGATGCACGAAGCTGTATTAGATTGACCATAGTTATTCCTCTAATCGGGTGGCATAAAATCAGTGCCGCCACATGGTATCCTCACCCCGAACGGAAGCAAAAACCGGAGGATATTTCAAATATATGAAAATAAAACTAACCAAACTCTTTATTGAATTTTTCAATAACGAGAAAACGTCCGGAATCATCCTGATCCTCTGCACCATTACCTCGATTGGCATCGCCAATTCACCTTTCGGGCAAGACTATCTGGATTTCTGGCACACCAAGATCGCTCTGGGCGTCGGCGATACCTTTATCCTGAAGTATAGCCTGGAACATTGGATCAATGACGGCCTGATGTCCATTTTTTTCCTGTTGATCGGGTTGGAAATCGAGAGGGAAATCTACATCGGGGAGCTGTCCCGCCCAAAAAATGCGTCATTGCCGATTATCGCGGCCATAGGCGGCATGATAATGCCCGCGCTGCTGCACTTCCTGTTCAATTCCGGCACCGCGACGCAAGCCGGCGCCGGCATCCCCATGGCGACCGACATTGCCTTCGCCATCGGGGTGCTTGCCCTGCTCGGGGACAGGGTCCCCGTATCGCTCAAGATCTTTCTGACCGCATTGGCCATCATAGACGACCTGGGTGCAATCCTGGTGATCGCCCTGTTTTATCAAAGCGACTTCTCCCTCCCGTATTTCATCTTGTCCCTGGGGGTATATGCCGGATTACTGGCCTTGAATCGTTTCGGCGTGAACAGGTTGAGCGCCTATCTCATACCCGGCGTCGTCATGTGGTACTTTATGCTGCAATCCGGTGTTCATGCCACGATCGCCGGGGTGCTGCTCGCCTTTGCCATCCCCTTCCGCAACGGGGATGAAAAATCGCCGTCCTACCAATTGCAGCATTTCATGCACAAACCGGTGGCCTTCCTGATCATGCCGGTCTTCGCCCTGGCAAACACTGGAATCGCCCTGACCGGCAATTGGGTTCCGCAACTGGCGTCGCCGAACAGCCTGGGCGTCTTTGCCGGCCTGGTCGCCGGCAAACCGCTGGGCATCACCCTGTTCAGCCTGTTGGCCGTCAAATGGGGCATCTCCCGCCTGCCCGAGGATGTCCGATGGAACCATATCGTCGGTGCGGGTTTTCTGAGCGGCATCGGATTTACCATGTCGATATTCATAACCCTGCTGGCATTCGACACCCCTGAGATCGTCCAGAACTCGAAAACAAGCATCCTGCTCAGTTCGCTGGTAGCGGGAACCATCGGCTTTCTGATTTTGCGCGGGAAGCCCGTTGGGAAGCATACCTGACACCCTCCCTCCGACGCCGCCGTCATCCCGCACTCTCCCTGAATAAAATGCGCCGCCGCTACCGGACCAGCATGATGATCCCCAGGATGAACAGGACGATCCCGGAGCCCTTTTCCAGCCAGTGCGCGGAGCCGTCCACATAGCGTGTGACACGCCCGTTACCGATTGTCCGGGCGACGAGCAGATCCCAGCCCAGCACCGCGCAGAACATCCATGCGCCATACACGGCCTGAACCCCGGCCGGGGTTTTCGGGTCCACGATCAGGGCGAAGAGGCTGAGATAGAAAACGGCGTTCTTGGGATTGAGCGCCGCCGAGAGAAACCCGGCGCCGAAGGAGCGGAAACGGGAGGAGGCTGCCACCTTCTCCGGGACCGCGGCGCCGCGGTCGGCCCGTGGGGGCGCTCTCAGCAGCAGCACGGCCAGGTAGAGCAGATAGAGCGCACCCGCCGTCTTCAGGGACGCCCAGAGCAGCGGGCGGTTCTTGACGACGGCGCAACCGGTAAGGGCAAGCAGAATATACAGGCCATTGGCTGCGGCGATACCGAAACAGACGGCGGCCGCCCGCGCCCTGCCCTGCCGGGCCGCGGTCCCCACGATGAGGAAGAAATCCGGCCCCGGACTGATCAAGGCCAGGAAATGCGCGACGGCGATCGCGCCGAACTCCAGTAAGTATTTGGACACGACACCTCCCCTGATGCTCGCGTAGTCGGCAAGCGCCGTCATGAACGATCACGGCGGCAGGGGGATGATGCCCGGATTCCGGTCCTGAAATATTGTACGAAATTGACTTATTTGACGAAACCGTGCTGATACTGGCGGGGGGTAGCGGCAAGGGTGCGGCGAAAGACCCGGTGGAAATGGCTCTGATCGGCAAAACCGGTCTCCACGGCGACGCGGGACACGGGGACGCCGTCCAGCAGGAGCTGCTTGGCCCGCTCGATACGGGCGATCAGCATGTAGGCGTGGGGCGGCAGGCCCACAAACTTCTTGAAACTGCGCAGCAGGTGGCAGGGGTTGCAGCGAAAGGTGGCGGCCAGTTCGTCCAGGCTTATGTTCCGCTCGGGCCGCTGCGCCAAATAATTCCTGACCTCGCGAATAATACCTTCGGACACCTCTTCGTCACGGGCCTCGACCGGGTCGCAGGCCGCGGCGAAGAGGTCGCCGGCAAACCTGGTCAGCCCCACGGTCTTTTCCCGGGACGAGGCATTACCGGCGAGAAGGTCCGCCAACTCAAGGAAGGCAGCGAACAGGGCTTCGTTTTCCAGGAGGACCGGAACAGGGGAGAGGAACCTCTCCAGCGGGCCGAATAACGACTCCTGGACGGATCGGCACCACCGCACATCCAGGTACGCCATGATGTAGGAGCGGGCCGCGCCCGCCGGGGGGTTGCAACTGTGCACCGATTCCGGGGCGATGAGGACGAGCGAGCCCGGGGACGCGGCATACCCCGTATCCCGGATCGTCGTCAGGGTGACGCCCTCGGTGACCGCGCCGACACAGAACTCCCGGTGGCAGTGCGCGGTATAGGACACGGTGCTCCGCAGCGTGCGGCGCATTTCCACAAACGGCAGATCGGCGTCGTTCCAGAAAGTATGGCTGGGTTTCATCGCTTTGGTCCTGTAGGCCTTCAGGGTGGAACGTGTACGGCCTGCTCGCCGAATAGTATGGGAGGAGGACCGGGGTGTCAAGCCTGCCCATCGGCACCCGGCTTTCCCCCGTTCGGGCCGTTGGCCGTTTCGCTCCCCCACCACCGCCTCGCCGGCAACGGTTCATCGCACAAAAAATCAGAGCTTGTCTTCCTGTAACCTTCTCATATATACTTGACCAAATTGATAGTAGACGGTCAAGCAACGAAGCTCGGCATGCCTTTCAGGTATTTCGGGCTTTTTTTGTGCCCGAACGGCTGATGGGTTGGAGAAGGCTGTTCAACAGGCTGTTTGCACCAAAAAACCACACAAAGGAGCAACAGAACATGGCATTGATCACAGGGTTGACCAGAGACGGGCACGAGTGGACACCGGATTTCATCAAAACGCTGGATAAAGAGCTGTGCATCGGCTGCGGCCGTTGCTACAAGTCGTGCACAAGGAACGTCCTGGCATACGAAGAGGTGGATACGGAAGACACGGTAAAGGCGTATATGAAGATCGCCAACGGCGGGAACTGTATCGGCTGCAAGGCCTGCGGGCAGAACTGTCCCAAGGGTTGTTTCTCCTTTGAGCCGGTCGAAGCCCACGCCTACGGCTATACCTCCTAGACGGGATCGGGCGGTTCCGGGGAGTGGTGTCTACCTTCCCCGGAATCGCCTTCTATCGAATATCCCGCCTCAACTCCCCCCACCCTTGCGCACTGCCGGTCTTGTCCCGCGCTTACCCTGTTTCTTCACGTCGGCTGCCCCGTTCCTCGCCACCCATTGGCTTTGGGTCAGAACCCTGCACCCGCCGGTATCCGTGGTGCAGAACTCCAGGGGGAACGAAACGAGGTCATAGCCCGGATTCGGCCCGTTTGCCAGGGGCGAGGCGCTGGGCCGCGGCTCCGGCCGCCACACGGTAAGCTGGAAGAACACGACTTCCCGATTATCCGCCGCACCCGCCGTGCCGATGGCCTCACCGGCCGCAACGGCCTTCCCCGCCGCGACCCCCGCGCCGATCCCGCCGAGATGACTGTAGGATGCAATCGTCCCATCGTCGTGGAGTATGTCGATCTTGTCGTCGGACGGGTCGATCCGGACCACCGCGCCTTTGCGCGCGGCAAGCACGGGGGTGCCGGCGGGCAGGGAGAAGACGACGGCATAGCGGGTATAGGACGTGGAACCGGCGGGATCGCCCACGCTCGCGAAGGCCCGTACCTTCTCCCCGAAGGGGAACCGGTAGTGTTCCGGGCACTGGTGGCGCGCCCTATGGTCGCCAATGCTCCACGAGGTGGTGTACCCGAACCGGTAGGCCTTGTTCTTCATCCTGGCCGATACCCGCACCAGGACCTGATCCGTATGGGGTGGCACGACCGCCGTAACGGGCAGGGGCTTGTCCGTGGCCATGTTTTCCGACGCAGTACCGCCACCGATGGTGACCGAGACCGGGGCGTTGCCGCGATTGCAGGCAACGATGTCGTAGGCCTCGCGGACCGAACCCGTGGGCACATACGACGGCGACAGTATCTTCGTCTCGGCCACGGTAAAGTCGTAGCCCCGTTGTGCCTGGCCGGTAACCGCGCCCGGACCCGGTTTACGGGCCGGGGACGCCGGGGGAGGTGGAGTCTTCGCCGACGCCGCCCCGGCGGGAGAGGCTGCGGCGGGTGCGGGCGGCGCAAGGGATTCCGGGGTCACCGGCTTCACGGCCTTGGGCGCATCCCCGAAATTGGCCACCGGCCCGCTGACGGCAACATAATCGCCGGTCGGGTACCTTCCCTCCTGTCTGTTGTACTCCCACGGCCAACTCCCCTTCTGCTGCTGCGCTCCGCTCACACAGCCGGACAGGATGCAGACCGCCAGAAACGGGAACAAACGGGCATAGTTCATTGCATAATCCGCCAATCTCATGGGTTATCCTTTGGGAGAGCGCGTTGGAGAATCCGGGATACGGAGTAACTATAGCCCCAGGTGTTTCCGGTGGCAATATCTGAATTGGCCGGGATTTGACCATCGCGTGCATTCAGGATTCGGGCGACGTTGGGTCAAAATGATACAAAGAGAGACATCCGGTAGTGGTCCGGGTTTCTTTTTTTGTGTGATGTCGGGGGGTTGAGTGGGATGTGGCGGGATGGCCCGGAATGGTAATTTTTTTAACACTTTTGCAATAGTGTTAATTTTTTTAACATGCTGATTTTACGGTTGAAATTTGCGGGGGCGGGGAGTAGAAGGGGGTGTAGGGGTCGGAGGCAATGCCGGAAAACGCATAAGGGTCGCGTCCACATTTTCCATTTTATGTAGAATGCAGACGCGACACGTGGGGAAAATCTGGAGTGTGAATGATTAGTTTTAGAAGCAATATACCGAATATCCTTATGACAATAGCAGTTTTTGCTGCGACCATTTTTCGCAAGCCCCAATTGTTGTATCATCCGCGTTTTTACGCCGAAGAGGGTTCCATTTTCTTCCAATTTGCATTCAATAATTCATTTCTGCATTATCTGTTAACGCCGCATTTTGGTTATTACGCATTATATAATGTTATTTCTACTTCATTAGCAGCCCTATTCCCTCTGGAAATTTCACCCTTGATAACAACCTACGAGGCCTTAATTTTACAACTATCTGTGTCGCTCTATGTTGTGTGGAGTGACATTTCACTATTTAATACGCATTTCAAGCGATATTTGATTGCCATCTCTTTCCCTCTGCTTTGTCCGGGTCAGATATGGCTGACAACAGTTGGAATACAATATTGGCTTTGTATATTAACAGTCATTATTTTATTGGATAAATATCCAACTGAAAATGACAGGATATCTAAAACAGAATTGTCACTATTAGCATTGGCCGGTTTGACCGGAATACTCTCCTGCATTATGACGCCATTGTTTATTATCAAGGCAGTCGAAACAAAATCGAAAAAATATATGACATATGCTTATTGTTTAACATCATGCTCAATCTTGCAGATATCAGTATTCGTATATACCCTATTGCATAATGCTAATGAATTAACAGAACGTTTCATATCTGTCGATGAAACTTATGTTAAAATAATTAAACAAACAACCTTGTTAACAAGTAAATTGTTGGCCAGCGATAATACGCTTAATTATGATTTTGTTGATAAAATAGATAAAATGACAATGCATCTTATGATCACGTTATGGAATATGCCCGTACTTGAAAAATATGTAGCAGTATATTTTTTGACCGGTTTCGTAATGCTCTTGATTATACTCCCGCTGCTGGTAATACACCGAAACAACACAGATATGTTGTTCATCATATTCTCGGCAATCACTGTTTATACAATATCTGTCAAGCTATCTATCAACGGTGTTGGAGGCCCACGCTACATTTTTGCTCCAAGTGCCATGATAATGATCTTTTTGGTTTCTGCGTATGGCAATAAAGGCGCAAATTCCATTTTCAACTGCCTGATACTGATGCTGATAAGCTTGATAATGGTAAATAATTGTATAAATTATATCCCTTCCATGGATAAGTACTACAATGACGAGTGGCCAAGATGGGAAGAAGAAGTTGGTATTTGGCGGCGTGATGGAAACCATCAGTTGAAGATCTGGCCCCCTCCCTGGCAAATGAGCTTAAAAAGAGAGTCGTTATGAGGCTTTGGCTCATCCCTAGAGAGAGATAAACGGGGGCGGGCCCGTAAATCTCAAAATCTGAACAGCCCCTCCCCTCTCTCCAGCTACCTCCTCCCTACTCCCCCAACACCTCGGCATACATCACCGCCAGGTCCCGCAGGGCCTTCTCCCCGTCGCCGCTGAAGCACGAGCCGTGCATGACGGCGAGACGCTTGGGCTTGAGGTCGGCCAGCATGTGCAGGGTGGTGTCGGTCAGGCGGGAATAGGGATAGGGATGGGCCAGCGGCCCCGCCTCGTAGGTGGTGAGCGCCTTCCGGGCCGGCCCGACCACGTCGTTTTCCGTCACGGGGGGGAGGTCGCCGTTATGGAGGAAGAGGTCGGAGCAGAACAGGGTCGAGCCGGTCTCCTCGAACAGGAGGCTGGCATCCCAGGCATGGGGGACCTGGGGCGTCTCCAGAAATCGGAACCGGTGGCGGCCGGTGGCCAGTATCTCGCCGGTGGCCATGATGTGCGCCCGGCCGCAGATGAAATCGTCGATGTTGACCATGGCCCCGATCATGCCGCACACCGGCTTTGCGTGGGGGGCCAGGGCCAGCCAGTCGTTCAGGGAGCCGCATTCGTCGGCCTCGAAATGGCTGAAGCCTATCCAGCGGATGCGCGCCGGGTCCAGGACCGTGGCCACGGCATCGCGGATCAGCGGGAACATGCCCCGCAGGCCGGTGTGGTACAGGAGCGGCTCGTCGTCATCCACGAGGAACTGGTTGAACTGGAGGTCGATCTTGGCGATGTAGGTGGAGAGGCGGTAGAGGTGGGGTGCGATTTCGTCGATCCTGGTTTCCATGCCGTGCTCCTTTGGGTGCCGTGGGGGCGCATCCTCGCGGAAGGCGGTCAGGCCGAATCCCCCGTGGCCGAACGCTTCTTCCAGTAGCCCGTGCCGTAGGCGCAGTAGATCTCCCCACCGGCCGGGATCCTCCTGTTCGCCACGATACAGACATGGCCCTTTTCGTCCAGGGTTATCGTTGCATTGTTCCGGTACGCGGTTTTGACCGCCCCGGTGGCATCGTTGGCATATTTGGCAAAGCACTTCACATCCATGGAATCCAGTATGGTGCCGTCCGGCATGTTCATGAAATAGGCGTCCTGGCCGTTTTCCACCCTGCGTTGCGCCTCTTTCTCCGAGAGGGTCCTCCCTTTGAAAAGAGAGATCACCTCATCCCGGTAGATCGGTATCGCGGTAAACAACCCATTGCCTGCGCCGGGTATCCGGGATTCCCGGATATACAGGTATTCCTCCTCGTCGGCCTCGATTTCAAGCGTCGACGTATTTGCATAGTCCTTAAAACGGGGAGTCTTCTTCATGGGGTAGTTGCCTCCGGGTCCAGCGGAATCGGGAGAATCACCGTGTATCGGGACCGCACGTGAGCGTCTTGGGGTTCTCCGGGCTCAGACCCCCGCGTACCACTCATACCCCTGGTCCTCCCAGTACCCGCCCCTGCCGCCGCCTATGGCGGAAAAATCCTCCACCAGCTCGATGCGCATGACGTACTTGGCCATCTTGTACCCCAATTGCCGTTCCAGCCGCAGCCGAAGCGGCGCACCGTTGGCGACGGGCAGCGTCTTGCCGTTCATTTCGTAGGCCAGGATCGTCTGGGGGTGGAATGCGTCCTCCATGTCGATGCTCTCGTAGTAGGGCGAGGTCCCGTCGTCCTCCATGGGGTCGGCGCAGTGGAAGACCACGTAGCGGGCGTTGGGCTTGGGCCGCACCTCCTCCAGAAGCGCCCCCAGGCGCGCCCCTTTCCACTCGGCGATGGCGCTCCATCCCTCCACGCAGTCGTGGCGCGTGGTCTGAACCCGGCTGGGGAGCAACCGGAGGTCGGCCAGGGCAAAGCTCATGGGGCGCTCCACCAGCCCTCCCACTTTCAGGCGATATCCGGCAAACCCGCTCTCCGCAAGGGCCTGATATTCCGGATTGTCAGGCATGGCCGTGCCGTTGCTCCTGAACTGCGGGGAACGGTCGGCGTCCGTGAACTCCTGGGCCATGGCCTTGTGGGGCAGGAACAGCCGGTGCGTCCTGTAGCTCACCTTCTCCCCCACCCCCAGGATCTTGGGAAACCACGTGGATTCCGAGAGTTTCTGGCACCCCGCAAGGGTCAGCGCGGTTACTCCGGCAAACGCGCGGGCCAGAAGGCTGCGCCGGGTGAGTCCCTTATCTTCGTTCATGATCCGTCTCCGTATCCGCTTTGGTCTCGGGCGCCTTCTCCGCTTCCGGCTCCGGCCCTGGCTCCGTCACGGGTGCCGGTTCGGGCTCGGGCACCGCTGCCGGCTCCGGCACGGTCTCCGGTATCGGCATGGGCTCCGTCACCCAATAGTTGCCGGTGATGATGGAGCGCAGGTTGTTCCAGAAGCCGGTGACCACCACCTGGAACAGGTGCACGGCGGTAAAGGCCACCAGCGCCCAGGTGATGATGAAATGGATCGTCCGCATGGACTGCCGGCCGCCGAAGATATCGACCCACCCCGGCACCAGCGCGTCCAGTGCGGGGGACAAACCGAGGCCGTTCACGATGGCCAGCGGGAACAGGAGGAAGATCACGCTGAGGTAGGCCAGCTTTTGCAGCACGTTGTAACGCTTGGCCGCCTCACCGGTGGCGTGGCGGAGCAGCAGGTGGTCCCTGAGGGTCGGGCCGATGGAACGCCAGTCCTGGCCGGTGGGCAGCAGGTCCCGCCGCAGGTGCCCGCTGAAGAGAGAATACCCGACCAGGCAGATGCCGTTGATCGCGAACACCCAGGCAAAGGTCAGGTGCCAGCGGCGCGCCATGGCCAGCCATCTGCTCCCCGGAATGGTGAGCCAGGCAGGGAAGCCGCGCCGCTCCGGCATGCCGTCACCGCGGTCGGAGACACCCAGGAATCCGGTCGTATCGAACTCGTGCCCGAAGATCCTGGTGACGCCGATCAACCCGCCATTGGCGTCTTGCCTGCTCCGCATCTCCAGGAGCGGCGGGGCGCCGGTATAGGAGGACTTGCCCCAGTGCAGTTCGGGATCGGCATTGAAGATATTGAGGCCGCTCATAAGAAGGATGGGAAGTGTGACGACGGCGAGCCAATGCATGATGCGCACAGCCAGCGAGTGGCGGCGGTACAAGGTACCCTGGGGTTTTGAGGGATTAGGCTCGGTCATAATTGCTCTCCAGGGATGAGGACCAACAATGAGGATCTCCACGTCCTCCAGGTCCCATAAGTCCTATAAGTCCTATAAGTCCCATAAATCCCATGAACCACGTTTTCCTCCTACCACCTTACCCCGCCGCCATGAAAAGTCAAATGGACCACAACTCAGGCAACCAGGCGGGAGGCCAGGCGCTGGAGGCACTGGGCGAGGTCCGGGTCGCTGATCATCTTCAGGGCCTTGTTGAGGGGCAGCACCGCGCGCTTGCGCCATTCCATCTCCGGCCACTTCTTCAGCAGGGTCGTGACCTTCAGCGGATAGACATAAAGCGTCTTCTCCCCCTTGCGCTGACAGAGCACGCGGAATCCGGGGAGACAGTTGCCGATGACCCCGGCCTCCTCCATGGCCTCCATGACGGCCACGTCCTGCCGGGACATATCCGGCTCCGGCTGCCCTTTGGGGATGATCCAGCGGGTCTGGGCGGTATTGGTAACGATCACCAGGTGCAAACGCCCGCCGCGGAACAGGAAGGGGAGCGCGCCGATCTGGTATTCCAGGGCCGGGCCGGGGATGCCGTGGATGGCGAGGGAGATGCTCTTGTAGGCCTCCACGTCCGTGATCTCCTGCCCCAGGTAGTCCGGCTGCCGGAACAGTTCGCTCTCCTCCACCGAGGCAAACCCCACCTTGGCGACCAGCAGCGGTTCCAGGTCTCCCTGGTAACGGTCCACCGCCACCCGGTACGGGCCGTGTTGGGCCAGGAAGCGCACCTTTTCCAGACGCCGCCCCTCGGTGGACGGCCACAGGGCGCGGAACTGGTTGAGGGTGATCTCGATCTCGGTCTCCCGCCGCAAGAGCCCCGGCCCCTCCTTGACGGTCAGGAAGTGCTTGTCGCCGTACTGGCGGATGCGCACCTCCAGGTGTTCCTCGTAGGCCAGATACCCTTGCAGGATCGGCGTCCCGCCCCCCATTCCGGCGGGCAGGGACGTTACCAGGAATTTCCGCTCGATCTCGATCATGGCCGCGAACCGGACAGGGAAAGGATTTCGTCGCACAGCGCCCGGTAGGCCACGGCCGCCGCGCAGGCGCGGGAATAGGCCAGAAGCGGCATCCGGTGCAGGCCCATCTTCTCCACGTCGGCGGAGAACGGGATTACCGTCTCCAGGAAGCCGGGATATTCCGCCGGAAGCTCGTCCATGATCTCCCGGTGCATCCTGTTCCGCTTCTGGACCATGGAGAAAAACGGGCGGAGCAGGCCGCCGGGCAACTCCTCGTCCCGGAAGAATCCGGCCAACTGTTCGAGCGTCCGCCGGGAGAGCACGGTAGGGATGACCGGCACCAGGATGGCGTCCGACGTCCGGAACACGTTTTCCGAGAGCAGCGTGATGTTCGGCGGGCAATCCATGAGGATCACGTCGTAATCGGGTTTGAACTCCTCCAGCACCTTGCGGAGCTGGCGGCGGCGCTTGGCCATGCCGTCGAGCAGGATGTCGAAGTGCCGGTAGCCCAGGTTGGAGGGGACGATGTCCAGGCCGGGGAAGTCGGACTCCCGGATGTTCCTGCGGAGCCCCTCGGCCAGGGAACCGGCGTCGCGCATGCGGAACTTCTCCGCGCTGGCCACCCGGAAATAGAAGGTGGCGGCCCCCTGGGGGTCCAGGTCCAGGAGCAGGGTCCTGCGCCCCGCCTCCCGGAAGGCGAACGCCAGGTTGACCGCCAGGGCCGTCTTCCCCACCCCGCCTTTGATGCTGTATGAAGAGAGTATTTTCATGGTCGTGCCGGCCTTTTCACGTCTGTTGTGCGGCGGAAGCCCCGCCGGGCTTGAAGGTGCGCCTGAAGAGCGCGGCCGTGGCGCCGCCGCAGAAGCCCTCCAGGGCCTTTTCGATCTGACCGCGCGCCTCCTGCTGCCGGCGGTAGAGGACCGCCACGAGTCCCCCCACCCCCAGGGCGGCTTGGGAACCGGGCCGTTTCCGTTCCCCATAGCTCATCAGGGATTTCTGCTGCACCAGGGCGTCGTTGAACTCGCCGAGCCGGTTTTGCAGGCGCCGCAACAACCCCAGCATCCTGGCCCCCTCCTCCCTCGGAATGAGTTCGTCGAAAAACTCCATGAGATAGCGGAGCTTCTTGCACTCGATACGGAGCCGGTGCACCGCCTCATCGGGCGTCTCCGCCCCGATCCCGGCCGCCATCCCGCGGATCTTGCGGTAACGTCTGTAGATGCGGCGAAAGGCCAACGGCCCCACGGGAAGGTCGGCAGCCTCCGTGGGTTCATGGAGGGCAGAGGCGGAGAAGAACTCCTCCACCTCCCGGAGAAGCCGTCGGGTGGATGCGGAGCGCAGCTTCGCGGCCATGCGCCGCACCTCCCGTTCCCGCTCCGCCGAAAAATCCGCGAACATCCCGTCCAGGGCCGGACGGAGCGCGGGGGGCAACAGCCCCAGGTATTCGTCCCGCGCCAGGAGGTACACGTCCAGATCGCGCAGCCGGTTGGTCTGCCGGGCCAGGTCGCCCAGGATCGTGCGCATGCGCGCGGTCTCCCCGGCCGGATACACGCCCTTCACCAGGCTCAGCACCGAGCGGACCTTCCGCAGGCAGATCCGGTAATCGTGGAGAAACTCCGTGTCCAGATCCTCCAGAAGCCCCGGCACGTTTCCTTCGGCGATCTCCAGGATCGAGCGTACGATCCTTCCTACGGCCTCACGGGCGGGCGTGTCCGTCTCCAGGCCGAAGACCGGCCGCAGGGTGTACTTTCGGGGCACGCGTCCGGCAAGGCGCAGCAGGGCCGCCACCGGGCCGTCCCCGGAGGTGCGCGCCCCGCGCCGGATGAGGAGTTCCGCCACCCGTACGGCTTCCGCTTCGTAGCCCACAAGCGGCATGACCCGGCAGGAGTGGAGCAGAGCATCCTCTCCCCGCGTGCCGGAGGAGACCGTAGACCACTCCAGGCGGCAGACGATCTTCCCCGTTTCATTGCGCAGGTCGCACCGGCGCAGGCGAAAGATCCCCTCCGCCACCGGCGCGAGCCCCCGCAGCCCGAGCATCCCCCTCAGCGCGGTCCGCATGACCCCGGTCCCGAAGTCATGCCAGAACCGCCGTCCGCCACCGGCCCGCTCCTCGCACACCGTCGCCCCCGGCCAGCCATCCTCGCGGACGCACAGGCGATACACCCCGTCGGAGCTGTACAGGACATGCCCGCCGAACCACAGGCCCCACTCGAACGTATCCCAAAACGTCAAGGTCCGGGACTCCTGCGGGTGGAACTCCACATCCCACTCCTCCCGCAGGCATTCCGGCCCAAGATCGCCGGGGAGCGTCAAACGAACCGATTCCTTACCGTACACCCCACCCTCCCGTGGCCGGCACTCCGAAGCTGGGCTGCCCACCGCCGTCACGATCCAACACCGGCAATTTTACCACAAAAGCAGGGGCGCGTCCGGTGCGGATCACGGCTTTTTGGAAGCCCCATTGGCGGCCTGGGGGATCTTGCCCAGCTTTTCCTCCACCGCCAGGACGATGAATTCATTCATGCTGATGCCGGCCTCGGCAGCCTCTTTTTTAACGCTCTTGCGCACCGATTTTTTCATGCTCACCAGGAACTTGGTCGGCTTGTCCTCCTTCGCCGCCTTGGGAGCCTTGGGAGCCTTCGGTGCTTTCTCGGCCTTGGAGGCCTTCGGCTCGGCAGCCTTCCCGGCGGCTTTCTCCGGCTTTGCTTTTTTTACCTTGGGAGCCGCTGCCGCCGCTTCTTCTGCCTTTTTGTTTTTTTTCTTTTTCTTCGCTGCGGCGTCCTTGTCCGGTGTCTCCGTTGCAAGAGGTTTCACGGCGGCCGGTTTCGGCTTTTCATCTTTCATGGTCTTCTCCTCGTTCACGGGTATCTGAAACTGCCGCATCGGCAGTTGTGCAGTATTTTCAACAACTTTCATAGCGGCATACATCATCATATAATAACTATTATAATTATAATACTTATAGTGGAAAATGCAATCCTTCCCGTGCCACGATTCCGCAGCCAGCCCGCCATGACCGGCCGAAGACTTTTCAGGCCGGATTTTTTTTTCGCATGAGGGTTGATTTTTGCTCTTTGAGCGCTAGAATCTTTAAATCGTTGAATGAACCACCCCAGTCGGGACATCGGGAAGCTATTGACCATACAGACAACGAACCAAGGAGGGTCAAACATGCAAATAACACGAAGGCAATTTTTCAAATTCTCCGCCGGGGGATTGGGGGGTTCCAGCATTGCGATGCTGGGCTTCTCACCTTCCGTTGCGCGTGCCGAGGTGCGTGAATTCAAGTTGGCCCGCAGCAGCGAGACCCGCAACACCTGTCCCTATTGCTCGGTAAGCTGCGGCCTGATCATGCACAGCCTGGGAGACCGGGCGAAAAACGCCGAGCCGGCGATCTTCCACATCGAGGGGGACCCGGACCATCCGGTGAACCGCGGCACCCTCTGCCCCAAGGGCGCGGGGCTGGTGGACTTCATCCACAGCGAAAGCCGCCTCAAGTTCCCGGAATACCGCGCCCCCGGCTCCAAAGAATGGCAGCGCATCTCCTGGGATGAGGCGTTCACCAGGGTGGCGCGGCTGATGAAGGACGACCGGGACAAGAACTTCATCGCCAAGAACGCCGCCGGCGCCACGGTCAACCGCTGGGTGACCACCGGCTTCCTGGCGGCCTCCGCCTCCAGCAACGAGTCCGGTTACATCACCCACAAGGTCATCCGCAACCTGGGGATCCTGGCGTTCGATAATCAGGCCCGGGTCTGACACGGACCAACGGTGGCCAGTTTGGCCCCCACATTCGGTCGCGGTGCAATGACCAACCATTGGGTAGATATCAAGAACGCCAACGTCATCGTCGTCATGGGCGGCAACGCCGCCGAGGCTCACCCCTGCGGCTTCAAATGGGTGACCGAGGCCAAGGCCCACAACCACGCCACCTTCATCGTGGTGGACCCCCGCTTCACCCGCTCGGCATCGGTGGCGGACTTCTACGCGCCCCTGCGCACCGGCACGGACATCGCGTTCCTGGGCGGCGTGATCAACTACCTGCTCTCCCACGACAAAATCCAGCACGAATACGTCAAGTCCTACACCAATGCCTCCTTCATCATCAACGAGGGCTACCGGTTCGACGAAGGCCTGTTCTCGGGCTACGACGAACCGGCGCGCAAGTACGACAAGGCCACCTGGTCCTACGAAATCGGCCCGGACGGCTTCGCCAAGGTGGACGAGACCCTGCAGCACCCCCGCTGCGTGCTGCAACTGCTCAAGCAGCACTACTCCCGCTACACGCCGGAGGCGGTGAGCAACATCTGCGGTACCCCCAAGGACGCCTTCCTCAAGGTGTGCGAGACCATCGCCACCACCTCGGCGCCCGACCGCACCCTGACCTTCATGTACGCCCTGGGCTGGACCCAGCATTCGGTGGGTTCGCAGATGATCCGCACCGCGGCCATGGTGCAACTCCTCCTGGGCAACGTCGGCATGGCGGGAGGCGGGGTGAACGCCCTGCGCGGCCACTCCAACATCCAGGGTCTCACCGACCTGGGGCTCTTGTCCAACCTCCTGCCCGGCTACCTCACCCTGCCGGGTGAAAAGGAGACCGACTACCAGGGTTACATCGACAAGCGGGCTCTCAAGCCGTTGCGCCCCGGCCAGATGTCCTACTGGCAGAACTACGGCAAGTTCCACGTCAGCCTGATGAAGTCCTGGTTCGGCGACGCGGCGACCAAAGAGAACAACTGGTGTTACGACTGGTTGCCCAAGCTGGACAAGGTATACGACGTGCTCCAGGTGTTCGAACTGATGCACCAGGGCAAGCTGAACGGCTACATCTGCCAGGGCTTCAACCCCCTGGCCTCGATCCCGAACAAGGCCAAGCTGATCCAGGGCATGTCCCAGTTGAAGTACCTGGTGGTGATCGATCCCCTGGCCACGGAGACCTCGTGTTTCTGGGAGAACCACGGCGAATACAACGACGTGGACCCGGCCAAGATCCAGACCGAGGTGATCCGTCTCCCCTCCACCTGCTTTGCCGAGGAGAACGGCTCCCTCACCAACTCCGGGCGCTGGCTGCAATGGCATTACAAGGGCGCCGAACCGCCGGGAGAGGCCTTGCCCGACGCCGACATCATCGCCGGGATCTTCCTCAAGCTGCGTGATCTGTACAAGAAGGAGGGGGGCGCCTTCCCCGACCCGGTCCTGAACCTCACCTGGAACTACAGCATTGCCCGTGCCCCGTCGCCCGACGAGCTGGCCAAGGAGTACAACGGCAAAGCCCTGGGCGATCTCGCCGATCCCAAGGACCCGACCAAGGTCCTGGTGAAAAAGGGCCAACTGCTGGACGGCTTCGCCCAACTCAGGGACGACGGCTCCACCTCCTGCGGCTGCTGGCTCTATTCGGGGGCCTGGACGGAGAAGGGGAACATGATGGCCCGACGGGACAATTACGATCCCTCGGGTCTGGGCAACACCCTCAACTGGGCCTTTGCCTGGCCGGCCAACCGGCGCGTCCTGTACAACCGCGCCTCCTGCGACCTGTCCGGAAAGCCGTGGGACCCGAAACGCAGACTGGTGTACTGGGACGGCAGCAAGTGGGGCGGCGCCGACGTGCCCGACTTCAAGCCGGATTCCGATCCCGCGGACCACATGAACCCCTTCATCATGCTCCCGGAAGGGACGGGGCGGCTCTTTGCCCTGGACAAGATGGCGGAAGGACCGTTCCCCGAGCACTACGAGCCGTTCGAGACCCCCATCGACACCAACTCCCTGCACCCGAAGGTGATCAGCAACCCGGCGGCGCGGGTGTTCAAGGGCGACCTGGAGGCCTTCGGCAAGAGCAAGGAATTCCCCTACGCCGCCACCACCTATCGCCTCACCGAGCACTTCCACTTCTGGACCAAGCACACCAGGCTGTCTGCCATCATGCAGCCGGAGCAGTTCGTGGAGATCAGCGAGGAGTTGGCCAAAGAAAAAGGGATCAAGGACGGCGGCCGGGTCAAGGTCTGGTCGAGCCGCGGCTTCATCAAGGCGGTCGCGGTGGTGACCAAGCGCATCAAGCCCCTCACGGTGAACGGCAAGACCGTCCACCACGTGGGCATCCCGATCCACTGGGGCTTCAAGGGGGTGGCCAAGAGCGGCTACCTGGCAAACATCCTGACCCCCTTCGTGGGGGACGCCAACACCCAGACGCCGGAGTTTAAGTCGTTCCTCGTCAACATCGAGAAGGCTTAGGAGGTTGTTGAAAAGCCCAGGTTGTTCAAAAATAGTCAGATCGCCGCACCCGCAGTATAATCGCCTACGGCGATTATCGGTGACGAAGCGGAGCGGAGTTCATCCCGCAGGGACAGAACCGGAACGGTTCTGCTAAAAGCCATGAGGAGGCGTAGCAGCGCTACGCCGCACGAAAGGGCTTTCGAGGACGGTGGCGAGATGGCTGTTTTTCAACAACCTCTATAGGAGATGGATTATGGCACTGCAATCACTTGACATCACCCGCCGTTCCGCCACCACCACCCCTTCGCCGGGCCAGCGCCGGACCATGGAGGTGACCAAGCTGATCGACGTCACCAAATGCATCGGCTGCAAGGCCTGCCAGGTGGCGTGCATGGAGTGGAACGACCTGAGGGACGAAATCGGCACCTGCCACGGTGTTCTCGACAACCCCATGGACCTCACCGAGAACTCCTGGACCGTCATGCGCTACGCCGAGGTGGAACTGGAACCGGGGAAACTGGAGTGGCTGATCCGCAAGGACGGCTGCATGCACTGCGGCAACCCCGGCTGCCTCAAGGCCTGCCCGGCGCCCGGCGCCATCGTCCAGTACAGTAACGGCATTGTGGATTTCCACGAGGAAAACTGCATCGGCTGCGGCTACTGCATCACCGGCTGCCCGTTCAACATCCCCCGCCTGTCCCAAAAGGACAGCAAGGTCTACAAGTGCACCCTCTGCTCCGACCGGGTGGCGGTGGGGTTGGAACCGGCCTGCGTCAAGACCTGCCCCACCGGCGCCATCGTCTTCGGCTCCAAGGAAGACATGCTCCACCACGCCGAGGAACGTATCGCGGACCTGAAGGCGCGGGGCTTCGCCAAGGCGGGGATCTACGACCCCAAAGGGGTGGACGGCACCCACGTGATCTACGTGCTGCACCACGCCGACAAGCCGGAGATCTACAGCGGCCTTCCCAAGGAGCCCTCCATCGGCGCCATGGTCGAGGTATGGAAAGGGGCCGCCAAACCGCTGGCTTCCCTGGCCCTCGGCGCGATCGCCGCGGGAGCCTTTTTCCACTACGTGACCACGGGGCCCAACGAGGTTTCGGAAGAGATCGAGAAGGAGTGCAAGGATGATACGAGATCCTGAAAAATTAGACCGTTATACGGCCCCCGAGCGGGTCAACCACTGGCTGGTGGCGCTGACCTTCATCCTGCTGGCCCTCTCCGGCCTGGTGCTGTTCCACCCGTTCTTCTTCCCCCTGAGCCAGGTGTTCGGCGGCGGCGTCTGGACGCGCATCCTCCATCCCTTCATCGGGGTGGCGTTGATCATCTTCTTCGGCAGCATGTTCTTCCGGTTCCGGAAGTTGTGCATCATGTCGCCCGGCGATTGGGAGTGGCTGCGCCATAGCCGGGAGATGATGAGCGGCGACGACCGGAACATGCCGGAGGCGGGCAAGCTGAACGGCGGCCAGAAGTTGCTCTTCTGGCTGCTGGTGGCCTGCATGGCGCTGCTCGTCCTGTCCGGCGTCGTCATCTGGCGCGCCTACTTCACCCACCTGTTCCCGGTGGGCCTGGTCCGGTTCGCCGCCATCGTGCACGCCGCCGCGGGAGCGGGGATCATCGCCCTGATCATCGGGCACATCTACCTGGCCATCTGGACCAAGGAGAGCATCGGCGCCATGCTGTACGGCAAGGTCCGGCGCGCCTGGGCGAAACAGCATCATCCGGCATGGTTCCGGGAGATGACCGGAGGGCGTAAATGAGCATGGCAGACCGCATCCTCAAACCGGGGGAGATCGAGGCCCCGGCCGGTGAGATCCGCTTCCTGTTCCTCCCCGGCCGCGACCTGTTCGCCCGCCGTGCCGAACGTTTCCGGCTCCTTGCCCCCGGCCACAGCCTGGGGGGATACCTGGGTTTCCTGGCGCTGTTGGCCGATGCGCAACAGGAGGCCTTGGACGGCTTCCCCCCCCTGCCCCCTCCCACCCTGGAAGAACAGACGCTGTGCCGCGAACAGGGCATGCCGCTCCTGGACGCCCGGCTCCGGTCCCGGAACCGGGCCTGGCGGGAGGGCCTGGCGCTGATCCTGCGCCGCATGGCCGTGGCGGAGGTGCCGACGGCTGCCCGCGAAACTGCGGCCGGCCTGTTGTGTGCGGCTGAAAGCAGGCTGGAGGAGATGGCGGACTGGATACTGGCGGGCGAATCGGCCGCCGTCCCTCCCCAAGAGTCTCCCTTTATCGCCGCCGCCCTCCAGGTCTATTGGGTGCACATGGCAACGGCCCTGGGGGAACACGTCTTTGTCCGGCTGGAAGCGGGCGGGGTCTGCCCGGTGTGCGGTTCGGCCCCGGCCAGCGGCGTCGTCCACGCCCACGGCTCGGAGCAGGGTTTGCGCTATCTCTCCTGCTCCCTCTGCGCCACCCAGTGGCACATGGTCCGGCTCAAATGCAGCAGTTGCGAGGCCACCGAGGGGATCGCCTACTACAGCCTGGAGGGGACGAACGGCGCGGTCAAGGCGGAAAGCTGCCCGGACTGCAACACCTACCTGAAGCTGTTGTACCTGGACAAGGACAACCGGATGGAGGCCACGGCCGACGACCTGGCCACCCTGGCGTTGGATATGCTCATGGACGAGGCGGGCAAGGCACGGAGCGGTCCCAATCTGTACCTCCATCCCGGCGGCGAGGTGGAGGAGGGCTGAGGCGGCCATCGCGCTGCATCAAAACGATACAACCAGGGGCACCCGGAGACGATCCTGGTGCCTTTTTTTGCGTGATATCTGGGTGATGAGCGGATTACTGGAGTAGAAGGATAGACTGCCTTTGGGCGGGTACAGGGACGTTTTCCATCTCCACCTTCACACACCGAAAGGGCCGCTTCATGGGCGGCCCTTTCATTGCTGCGCTTGTTTCATGATCTCCTCCTTATGCGGTATGTTTCTCCGTTTCCTTCCCGGTCAATCCCTTGGCAAAGCCGATCATCATCAACACTGCCGGTATCGCCTGCCCTATGATGACCAAAGCTCCGAAGCCCAAGAAGATCCAACCCATTAACCCTGTGTTTTCCACTGTTGCCGTGGTGGCCGCGAAAGCGGCGGCAGGTACGAACCCTGCGATTGTTCCGATTATGGTAGTGAGCGTTCTCATGGCATCCTCCTTGTTCTGCGTTTTTGTCCTTTTGTAAATCTAAAATTGCATCAGCGGTGCCAGCGCGGAAACATATTTTTCACCGCATGGATAACATGCTGAAACAATAACATATTTTATTTTAAAGACATTGAAACAGGCCTCTATCCGGGTGAGAATGAAGGTGCGGGTGTATATGATACGTATACGGTACGGTGGCGGGGGTCACCACGCAAATCGGCTTGTAATGGGGTTTTACACGGATCAGGCGTTGGCTGGGGGGTGTATAGGGATTAAGGACAGACAGGGAGGCGTGTCCGCAGCGGGCTTCCCGTTCCTGAATGCAATGCAGTTGCCGTATTTGATCGGATGTGGCATAAATGGATAGTATAGGGTTAGACCGTAACGCGAGGCATGACCAATGGCACGTCTTGGCGAAATACTTCTTTCGGAAAAGGTCCTTACGGCACGGGATCTGGATACGGCGCTGGAAAACCATGTGCTGCACGGGGTCAAACTCGGGACCTGCCTCGTGGAGATGGGGCTGGTCGCCGATGACGATCTGGCCCGGTGCCTGGGCAAACAGACCGGCCTGGCCTTTCTCACCAAGGAACAACTCCTGGGGTTCGGAGCCCGGAACCTTTCCATCATCCCCCCGGCCGCCATCAAGAAGCACCGGCTCATCCCCGTGGGGAGCAACGGCACGGCGGTCCGCATCGCAACCGATCAGGCCATTTCTCCCAAAAAACGGGCGGACCTGGAACTGTTTCTCGGGCGGAAGATCGAGCCGGTGGCTGTTTCCGGCTACGCCATCGACCTCTTCTTCGAGCAGATGTTCGGGATACAACGCCCCGGCAGATTCCTCCCCAGATATTCGGACCTGAAGACCCGGGAAAAGACGCCCGCAACCGCACCCAAGGCCGACGGAAAAGTACCGCCGGTCATTATCGACGGGATCGAATGGAGGCGCCTGGGGGACGCACCCCAGCCCGAAGGAGCCGCCGCGTCCGATGGCGACTCCGCCCTGCCCAAGGGACGTGGCGGTGCGCCGCCCTCCCTGTCCGACGCCGCCGGCCGCCTGAACCGCGCCACGTCCAGGGACGATGTGGCAAGGACGGTCCTGGATTTTCTTTCCTACACCTCCGGCACCGTTGCCCTCATGATCATAAAGGACGGCCTCGTGCGGGGCTGGAAGGCCTGCTCGAACCGCAAGAAGGTCCGCGAATTCGAGACGTTCTCCCTGCCCGTGGAGTCGTTGCCGGAATTGATGCAGTGCATCGCCACCAGGAAACCGTATCTGGGGGAAGCCGTATCCCCGGAGACGAAACGGCTTCTGCACAGGCTCCGCAGCACGGGGGAGGGCTCGGCATTCTTCCCCATCTTCATCCAGCAGCAGGTCGTCGCCGTGCTCCTGTGCGACGCCTCGGATCAGTTGAATCCCACCGAAACCGCCGAATTGTGCCGCAAGGCGTCCTATGCGCTGGAAATCCTGATCCTCCGGTCGAAACTCCTGCGGTGAGTTTAACAGGTTGTCTGCGAACCGGTCGGAGAGGTTCGCAGACAACCCGCCTCGAATCAAACCCACCTCGCGGCAGCACCCATTCAAAACACCCTGAAAACAAGCGCTTTTATTCATCGACGGTCCCCGAATGGCCGTTTCCGCCGCTTATTTGTGTTACAAATATATTGCAATAATACAATATCATCTATAAATTAGACCCGCCTAACCGGCGCGACCGGGCACGGGAATCCGGCCTGGCCATGCACGGCGGCAAGCGGCTGCGGTCCGGAAACCGGGGAGTCGCGGCAAAAAATGGAAATTAACAGCGGTAATCCGGGAGGCAACATGCAGTGGTCGGACCTGAAGGTGAAAACAAAATTGACCATCCTGATCGGCATGACGTGCGTTGCGCTGGCCGTGGTGGCGGGCCTGGGATTTTACGGCATTCGCGATACGGCCGGCGGCATCAACGAAGCCGATGAAAGCATCGACCAGGTGGCGGTTGCAGGCCGTCTGGTGAAGGATTTCCTCACGATCCGCCTGGACCTGGTCTATATGATGCTCCTTCCCGACACGGCGCGTCAGGAAGAAAAACAGGCCGACATGGTCAAAAAGGTAGCCGCCGTCCGCGAGGGGATCAAACAACTCAACGGCACAGCCATGCCGGACCGGGAAAAGGAACTTTTCAGGGAGTTCAGCGACGGCTTCGAGGCGTATCTGGTCCAGGGGGAAAAGCTGGCGAAACTTTCCCTCGAATCGACGGCCAACGGCGGCAAAGACCACGCGGCAGTCGTTGATTTCGCCACGAAAACGGTGGCGCCGCTCTACACGAAGCCGGCCGAGGCGATCGCCGGGGTCGTGGATATCAAGCAGAAGGCGGCCCTGACCATGAGCAAGGAAGACGCCGTCCGCGCCACGAGGATCGAAGGGGCCATGGTCGCCGTGGGGCTCGCGTGCATCGCCCTTGCAACCCTCTTCGGCGCCATGATCTTCCGCTCCATCACCAGGCCGCTGGCCAGGGTCATGGAGGTGTTGGCAACCGTCGCCTCCGGGGATCTGAAGGCCCGCTCGGGATTCGACTCCCGCGACGAGATGGGCGTGCTGGCCCGCGAGGTGGACGGCATGGCGGAAAAACTGGCCGAAACGATCGGCAGGGTCTCGACAAACAGCATCCAGGTGTCGGTCGCCGCCAACCGCGTCCATAAACTGGCCGACGGCCTGGCGAAGAATTCCGAGATCCTCGCCAGCCAATCCACCACCATAGCAACCGCCAGCGAGGAGATGGCCGCGACATCGTCCGACATTGCCCGCAATTGCAACGATGCGGCCCATGAAGGCCGGGATGCCGGCGAAGTGGCCGCCTCGGGGGCCGAGGTGGTGGACAGGACGGTGACGGGAATGGCGCGGATCGCCGAGCAGGTCAAGGGTTCGGCAAAGATCGTCGAGGAGTTGGGCCGCCGCTCCAACCAGATCGGCGAGATCGTCGGCACCATCGAGGACATCGCCGACCAGACCAACCTGCTGGCCCTGAACGCGGCCATTGAGGCGGCCCGGGCCGGGGAACAGGGGCGCGGCTTCGCCGTGGTGGCCGACGAGGTCAGGGCCTTGGCCGAGCGCACCACCCGGGCGACCCGCGAGATCGGCGATATGATCAAGTCCATCCAGGGTGAGACCAGGTCGGCTGTGGCAGCCATGGAGGAGGGAGTGGCCGAGGTGGAACGGGGGAGCGAGGGAGCGGCCCAATCGGGAGAAGCGCTACAGCACATCCTCCAACGCATCGATGTGGTGACGAGCCAGGTGAACCAGATCGCCACGGCTGCCGAAGAGCAAACCGCCACCACCACCGAGGTGTCGCGCAACATCATGAATGTCACCGAGATCGCCCACGCCACCTCGAATGAGTCGCGCGACATCACCGCCGAGGCCAACAAGCTCAACGGCCTGTCGGCGGCTTTGATGGAGGCCGTGGAGTCTTTCAGGATCGAGGAGAGCAATTCCCTCATCATCAACAAGGCCAAGAGCGCCCATATGATCTTTGTGGGCAAGATACAGGCCCACCTGGACGGCGCGTCCAAAACCGACCCGTCAACCCTGCCGGACCACCACGGCTGCAACTTCGGCAAATGGTACGACACCATGGGCACCGATCATTGCGGCCATCTCCAGGTCTTCAAGGATATCGTCCAACCCCATGCCAAGGTCCATGAACTCGGTAAGGCCGCCATCGTGGCGTACAACGGCGGGGATCGCCAAAAGGCGGCCGTCCTGTGCCGAGAGATGGTGGACAACTCCGTAGCCCTGCTCGGCAACCTGGAAGCATTGGAAAAACAGTGCGCGTGACCCGGCGATAAGAGCGGCAGCAGCGGGACCGGGGGCGTTCGCCCCCGCCTCGTCAGCCTCCCTCCAGGCACCGTTTCATCTCATCGTTCAACGCCCCCATCTCCAGCGGTTTGGACACATAGCCGTCAAACCCCTGGGAGAGAAAATTTCCCCGGTCCTCCTTGAGGGCATGGGCCGTCAGGGCAATAATCGGGACATGCCCCCCCCTGGCCGCTTCTCGCCCGCGGATGACGGCGGTCGCCTCGATACCGTCCATGCCCGGCATCTGCACATCCATCAGGATCATGTCGAAGGAGCCGTTTTCCCATTTCTCCACCGCTTCCCTGCCGTCCTGGGCCGAATCCAGGATATGACCCATCTTTTGCAAAATCCTGACGGTAAACATGCGGCTGATCTCCTGATCCTCCACCAAAAGGATACGCAGGGGCGAACCTCCCCATGCCGAAGGAGACCCCCCGGCCTTGCGGTCACGGGGCAACGGCCGGGGCTGGTTGACCATGAACGGGATCGTCACCTGGAACAGGCTGCCGCCTCCCGCGAGACGTTCAACCCCGATGCTTCCACCCATGAGGTCCACGAACCCCTTGCTGATGGAAAGCCCGAGCCCGGTCCCGCCGAACCTGCGGGTGGTGGATGAATCCGCCTGGCTGAAGGGGGCGAAGATCTTGTCCATGGCGCTCTCGTCGATGCCGATGCCGGTGTCCGCGACACTGATCCGGATGAGAGCGGTGGTGTCGCGGGCTTCCAGCAGGGCTGCCGACACCCTGATCTCGCCACGTTCCGTAAACTTGACGGCATTGCCGATCAGATTGACCAGGATTTGTCTCAGCCGCAGTTGGTCCCCGGTCAGGGCGTCCGGTACCTGGGCGGGGATGTCGGTCTTCAGCGTCAGTCCCTTGGCACGGAGGCTCGCCATGTGGACCTTCACGGATTCGCCGATGCACCCCCGCAGACTGAAAGGGATCAACTCCAGCACGACCTTCCCGGCCTCGACCTTGGAGAGGTCCAGTATGTCGTTGATGAGCGACAGGAGATTTGCCGAGGAGACATGAATGCAATCCAGATATTCGCGCTGCTCGTCGTTCAACTCCGTCATCTTCAGCAAGCTGGTCATGCCCACGATACCGTTTATGGGCGTCCTGATCTCGTGGCTCATATTGGCCAAAAACTCGCTCTTGGCGCGGCTGGCGGCCTCGGCCTGCTCCTTGGCGACCCCGAGCTCCTCCTCCTGCCGCTTGCGGCCGGTGATATCCTCGGTGGAGATCACGATGCCGCTTACCGCCCCCGTGGCGTCCCGCCACGGCCGAATCTCCCAGCGCAGCCACTGCACCGATCCGTCGGCCCGAACGAAACGGTCGGCCTCCTCCCGCAACACTTCGCCCGCCAGCCCGCGCCGGTGATCCTCCTTCCAGCGTTCGGGTATCTCGGGAAAAACCTCGTAGTGGGACAGACCGACCAGGTCGCGCTCCCCCAGACCGTAATCGCTCCGCCAACGACGGCTCACGTACAGATAACGCATGTCCCGGTCGAACATGGCCAGGGCTGCCGGGGCATGCTCTATGAAAAGTCGCAGCCGCTCCTCGCTCTCCCGCAGGGCGTTTTCCGCCCTTTTGCGCGCGCCGATGTCGACGATGGTCCCCACCATGCGCGCCGGCTTGCCCTGCTCATCATAAGCGACGACCGTGCCCCGCCCTTCGATCCATCTGACCGTGCCGTCCTTCGAGATCATCCGGTACTCGATCAGGGAAATGGCGCAGTTACCCCGGAGGTATTCCTTAATGGCCTCGAAGACCCGCTGACGGTCGTCGGGATGGATAATCGACTTGAAAAAACGGCTGTCGAAGACCGTGTCATCGGGAGAGCAGCCCACCAGTTCGCAGTAGCGCGGGCTCAGGTACACCCGGTCTGTCGCCAGGTCCCAATCCCAGAAGCCTTCGTTGGAAACGGTCAGAATCAGGTCGCTACGGTCGATTGCCATATGATTCTCCCCGCATTGGCCGCCGGAACGGCGGTTCCCGGCGCTACGCTCCATCCGTTTCTCGTGTCCTGCGCGGTTGGTCGTGGGAGGTAATTCCATGCTATTTTGACCGATGCCGGGGCGCGGCGACGCGGGCGAAGGCCTGCATCAAGGAGCCGCAACGACGGCAGCGGTCGGAAGAGCCGGACTTATGAGTACGAACTAACGCGCAGGACACAAGTATACCGTATAAAATCAATATGGAAACATGGGGGATCCGAACTGGTGCCGGACGAAACAGGGCCAGCCGTCCGGACGTGGTTCAGGCGCCTTTTTGCCGGGTGAAAAAAGACTGTTTCGCGCCCCCAACTGGCGTGTTACATTTTTTATAGCGCACCGGAATTACGTTGAAGTTCATGATTTCGTCATGTAGAAAGAATGGCTATGAACGCGACGGGGCAGGTTAAAATTTTGGGAGGGGGACCGGCAACGACAGGGGGGCGGACTCCCCGTGCTTGCAGGCCGGGTGGGGGCACCCAGCCCCTGTGTGATGTCATGAAACGACTTTTCGCCTACCTGATCCTGGTCGTCGGACTTGCCGCAGCCTTGCCGGCTACAGCCGCCGACCTGGTCGTATCCCGTGCCGCCCTGGAGGACAAGGCCGCTACCCTGACGATCTCCGACGTTGTGGGGCGCGACTTCGTGCCGGTCGGGGCCACCCTGTCCAGAGGGGTCAGCAACTCCGCGTTCTGGATTCGTCTGCGCGTTCAGGCGCCCGCTGAGGGCAGCCGGGTGGTATTGTTCATCCGCCAGCCTTTTCTCAACGAAATCCGCCTCTACGAGGCCGATGCAGGCGACCCGCGGAGCTGGAGGACGCGGGTAACCGGCAACTACTACCCATACGGCGAGCGCGACCGCGCCAGGAACTCCCTCGGCTTCATCGTCAACGTACCGCCTTCCGGGGCGACCTTTTACCTGCGCCTCAAGACCAGGAGCGCGTCCCAGTTGAGCGTGTCGGCCCTGACCCCGGACGAAGCGGACCGGCAGGACACCAGGTTCGACCTGATGGAGGTGATTTTCGTCACCGCCATGTTGTTGCTGTTCCTCTGGGCGGCCCAGAGCTATCTGCTGGACCGGCAGCCGGTGGTGGGCCTGTTTGCCCTCCATCAGGCCATGTACACCCTGTTCGGCGTCGCCATCACCGGCTATCTGGCCCCCTTTATCCCGGCCGGCTTTCCCCGGCTGGCGGAGTGGAGCACCGCCGGCCCTTACTGCGCGGTCAGCTTCACCACCCTGCTCTTCTGCCGCGCGCTGTTCAAGCCCTATGAGCCTCCGCCGCTGCTGATGCGCGGCCTCGACCTGTTCCTGCTGGTCTTTCCCCTGGAACTGGCGGCCATGGCCCTGGGTTACACCCCCGCAACCATGGTCGTCAACGCCATTTTGATCAGGATTTCATGGTGGTATTTCATCGTCATGGCCTTTACCCTCCGCAAGGAGCACGCGCCGAGCCGGCGCGTGCTGCAACTCGTCTTTGTCACCGTCACGCTCGTCTTTACGGTATTCTGGTTTACCAGCCGCAGCAGCCAGGCGGGAACGAACATCAACATCGGCAGGCAGGTGTTGATCGTCAACGGCATGTTCATCGGCTGCCTGTTCGCCATGGTACTGAACGCGCGTCTGCGCAGGTTGCTCCAGGAAGCGCAGCAATCAGCCATGGAACTCATCCTGACCCAGAAAACCCTGGAACTCGAGCGCACCCTCAAGGAAGAGGCCGAGCTTCAGGCGCGCACCGACTACCTGACCGGCATGTTCAACCGTCGCCACTTCATCGAACTGGCCGACCATGAACTGGCACGCGCCCTGCGCTACCGGAGGCCCCTGTCACTCCTCATGATCGACATCGACCGGTTCAAGACGGTCAACGACACGTGGGGACACAGTACCGGGGATACGGTACTCCAGGAGGTATCGCTACTGATCCGGGAGGCGATGCGCGACGCGGACATCGTAGGCCGCATGGGGGGCGAAGAGTTCGCCGCCCTGTTGGTCGAAACGGACACGGAGCAGGCCATGCAGGTAGCGCAACGGCTCTGCGCGGCGGTGGCGGACGCGGTCATCGTCTCGCCCCAGGATGTCCCGGTGCAGGTCACCATCTCCCTGGGACTAGCCGGGTTGAAGGGGCGCAACATCAATTTCGACCGGTTGCTGCACGAGGCTGACATGGCCCTGTACCGCGCCAAGCAGGAGGGGCGCAACAGGATCGCGTACAGCGATTAGGAGTTGGCGAAAGGGTCAGGTCGGCTCCATCCCCTGTCCCTGATTGACGAAAAGGTACCGGGACACGGTCCGGGCGCCTTTTTTGTCATGCAAAAACAACCGGTTTTGCGCATGTCACAAGAAATGTGAATATTTTTAACACACTGTAATTACGTTGAAATTTATGATCTATCAGTGTAGTTACATGGTAGAGATTCCTGAAACGGAGAAACGGGTTTTCACCGTTCACAAGGCTCCCACCTTTTTGGAGGAAGTATATGCGCAACCTGCTCTGGTCAGGTTTTTTCATGATACTGCTGCTGTCCGGCTGCGGCTGGGACGGGACCGCATCGCGTGAGAACGACGTCACCCCCCTCACCGCCATCACGATCACCGCCGACTACTCCACCATCGCCCTGAACACCTCCGTCAAGCTCAAGGCAACCGGCAATTTCTCGGGTTACTACACCAAGGATATCAGCGACCAGGTGGCCTGGACCAGCGCTACGCCCACCGTGGCGGCGTTCGTGACCACGGCCAACCCGAGCCGGGTGACCGGCAAGGGCGCGGGGAGTTCCGTCCTGACCGCGACCATGGGGGGCGTGTCGGCCACCTTCAATCTGACCGTGAGTTCGGCCACCGTCACCTCCGTTACGGTCTCCCCAGCCGCCCCGACCCTTGCCAAGGGGCTGACCAAGCAGTTCACGGCCACCGGCATCTTCTCGGACGCCACCACCCAGGACCTGACCTTCGATGCCGCCTGGACCTCCAGCGACACGACGGCGGCGACCATCAGCGACGTTGCCGACGACACCAAGGGGCTGGCCACCGCCCTGGCCGCCGGCACCACGACCATCAGCGCCACCTTCGGCGGCATCAGCGGCTCGACGCTCCTCACCACCACGGCGCCGGTGCTGCAATCCATCGCGATCACGCCTGACACCCCCACGGTCCTCTCCCTGTCCAGCGTGACCTTTACGGCCATCGGCACCTATTCTGACGGGACGACCCCCGACATAACCAGCCAGGTCACCTGGGCCTCGTCCAGTACGAACGTGGCGCCCGCGCCCACTGCCGGGACCACCGTAACCTCCGCCCCCGGTACCACCACCATCAGCGCCGCCTTGGACAACGTCAGCGGGACAACCACCCTCAAGGTGACGGGGGGCACCCTGAGCAGCATCAGCATCTCCCCCAACAGCCAGACCCTCGTCAAGGGAACCCTGGGACGCATCAGCGCCACCGGCGTCTTCAGCGACGGCAGTTCGCGGGACATCACCGGGGCGCTCACTTGGACGGTTGACAACACAAACCGCGCCTCCCTGACCACGCCGTCGGGCAATGTGATGTGGGCCAACGCCCTGGCGAGCGGCGGCGTCACCATCACGGCCAAATCCGCCTCCCTGAGCAAGACGGCCTCTCTGACGGTCACCGCCCCGTCGCTCAATCACCTTGAAATCGCCCCGATCAGCCTCGCCCTTACCAAAGGAACCACCGGCCGCTTCACCGTGACCGCAATCTTTAACGACGGCACGTCCCAGGACGTGACCGACAGCGCCACAACCGGCAGTCCCACCACCTGGAGTTCAAACAACACCTCCGTCGCCACGGTCGGCGCCACCGGGCTGGCGAGCGGCCAAGTCGGTGCCGTGGCTGCGGGCACCGCCACCATCACCGCCAACTATGGCGGCACGAATATCACGGGGAGCGTTACGGTTACGGCTAAGACCCTCAAGAGCCTGGCCATCTACCCGAGCAGTACGACGACTCTGTCCATCGGCGTCGCCACAGCCTTCACCGCGACGGCCACCTACACCGATGCCACCACCGCGGATGTGACCAAGGACACCACCTGGACGGTCTCCGACGCCAATGTGGCCATCCCGGCGGACAGCCAGCAACTACAGGGGCAGATCATGGGGGTCAACAGCGGCACGGCGACCCTCACCGCCACGTTCGACGGCAAGACCGCCACGGCCGTGAACTTGAAGGTGCCCTAGTGTCCGATACCAACATTTATGAAGGAAGAGATGGCATGAAACGAACCTGCCGGATAATAATCGCCCTCTGCCTGCCGCTTCTGTTCTGCGGCCCGGCCTGGGCCGTGCACTCGGGCCCCTATGCGGGGGCCTTTCTGGGCGGCAACGCCCTGATATCCGCCAAGGCTTCCGACAGCCAGGGGGACTTCGGCCTCACATTCAATCCCGGCCTACTGGGCAGCGCCGTTCTGGGATGGGACTTCGAACCGGGCAACACCGCGGGCGAGGGGCGCATCGAGCTTGAGTACAGCCACCGAACCAACCGGCTCGACAAAGCCAAATTTGCCGAGGGGAGCGTCCCGGGAAGCGGCAGCGTGACGGCTGATAGCCTGCTGATCAACTTCTACGGCGTCTTCCACGACGTGGACCGGTCGTGGTCGCCCTATGTCGGGGCCGGTCTCGGCGCCGCCCGCGTCGTGACCTCGGACCTGACGGTAACCGGCCAGCCTTTCAGCGGCGACTCGACCTTTGTCTTCGCCTACCAGGTGGGCGCGGGGATCGATTATGCGCTGACGGACCGGCTGAGCCTGGACCTGGGCTACCGCTTCTTCGGCAGCACCCGCCCCAAGTTCAGCGAGGCCAGCGGACCGGCCTTCACGATGGATTATTACAACCACAGCGTAGTTATCGGTCTGAGGGTGGGGTTCTGAGGGAGGAGTTATAGGAACTATGGGACTTATGGGACCAATAGGACTTATGAGACTTATGAGATCTTTATAAGTCCTATTGGTCCTATAAGTCCTATAAGTCCCATAAAACACCCTCTGCCTTGCAACCTGCTTACGAATTTACTCCCCGGTGTAACGGAGATGCACAGCAATGGATTTGGTTCAAAGCACATACCGGAAGCGAAAGAAACTGTACCTTGTGCTGCTGGCAAGCGTGGTTGCCCTTGTCGTCGTCTTTCGCCTGACCGCCCCGCCCGCCGGGCAGGCCTCCTTCCAGGCCAACCTGCTGAAGTTGGCCTGTCTGGCCGTGATTCTTCTTGTCGCCCGGAATATCTTCCGCTGCCCCAACTGCGAGGCGCGCCTGGCCCCGGCATTCTATTCCACATGGTTCAGGCTGCGCACTTGCCCAAAGTGCGGGGCGAAGCTGACGGAAGATTGAATCATCCGCGCCGCCGCCTGACGAGGGTCGAACCCCATGTTCATCTTTTGCCTCGAACTCCATCTGGACCTGCCCGCCCGCTCCCTCAAGGAGAAGCGCGGCATCGTCAAGAGCATCCTGGGGCGCTGCCGCAACCGCTTCAATACGGCCTGCGCCGAGGTGGACCGCCAGGACGCTCCCGGTGCGGCGGTGCTGGCGTTCGTGACGGTCAGCCCGGACAAGGTCATTGCCCGGCAGGTGCTGGAACGCGTCGAGGATTGGGTCTACGAGGGATGGCCGGACGTGGAGATAACGGCCTCCGACATCAGCGAGGTGTGAATATCCGGGCGGGAAGGAAATAAGTGCTATATTGACACTGCGCTTCATGCAGGGTATATTTAAATCTTATTTCAAATACTTATATTGCATGGACCGTATAACGGGCCGTGCCGGACCACCAACCCCCTATGCCTGATCAACCGGTTGACAATCAGGGCCAAAATACGCTGACACACCTGACCAAACTGGGGTCGAACCTCCTCGATCTGATCGTGAGGCGGTTCTCCGACCCCAGAACGGCCCGCCGGAACAGGTTTATCCTGCTCTTTACGACCACACTCCTGCTCACGATCATCCTGCTGCCCGGCCAGCGTTTCCGCTCCGCCGAATTCAAGCCGGGGGACATCGCCACCTCCGATATCCGCGCCGCCCAGGATTTTCTGGTTGAAGACCGCCCCCTGACCGAACAGCGCCGCAAGGAGGCCGGCAACAATGCGCCGGTCGTCTATAACCTGAGCGACCGCGTCCCCTCCATTATCATCGGCAAGCTCGAACAGGTCGTGGGCGCCGTCCGCAAGGAGCGCACGGCCAAAAGCCAGAAAAATACGGAAGAGTGGCGCGCCCTGTTCCTCCCGCTCCTGGACACGGAGCTGAGCGAAGCGGAGATCCGCGCCTTCACCCGCATCGCCGCCGACCGGGTCTTCCTGGCGGACGCCGGCCGCATGGTGAACGAACTGTACCGGCGCCGGATCGTCCTCGACGGCAAGGCCTTCCAGACCGACACCCGCAGGGGCGTCGAGTTCATCGACGACAACGGCAGGCTGGTCGAGGACAGCGACGCAACCATCGATTTTACCGAGATCAGGGAAGCACGCAAGCTGGTTGCCTCCTGGCAGTTTTCCGGCCTGAACGACCGCGCCGACGGGAACGCCATTGCCCGCGTGATCGCCCGCATCCTCCTGCCGAACCTGTTCTATAACCGCGAGGCGTCGGAGGCCCGGGCCAAGGCGGCCATGGAGGCGGTCAGGCCGGTCCTCTTCAAGGTCCAGAGGGGTGAAATGATCGTCCGGGTCGGGGAGCGGATCAGTCCCGAACAGGCCCACAAGCTGCAAACGATCTTTCAGGAGAACAACAGCGGCAACCGCTACTACTCGGCCGTCGGCATCTTCGCCCTGATCCTGGTGCTGTTCTATTTCCCGTACCGGTTCGCCCTGAAGAACATCCGCAAGTTCAACCCGACCAACAAGGACATCCTGATCATATCGCTTCTGGTTACCGGCAGCTTCCTCCTCTTCAAGATTGCACTCCTGATTGCCCACAACATCGGGCCGGTCTTCCCGGACATCGACATCAACAGCTTCTTTTACCTGTTCCCCTTTGCCGCCGGCCCCATGATCGTGCGCATCTTCATCAACTCGGAGGTGGCGCTGGTCTACTGCGCGATCCTGGCCCCCCTCCTGGGAATCATGTTCGACAGCAACATGTCGGTGGTGATCTATGCCCTGCTGGGGAGCATCGTGGGAGCACACGGGGTGCGCCAGTGTTCGGACCGGAGCACCATCTACACCGCAGGCCTGAAGGTGTCGGTGGTCAACCTGGCCATGGCCCTGGCCTTTCAGACCTCCAGCGCCACCGTCTTCAGCATGCAGACGGTCTATGTGGTCTTTTTCGCCCTGGTGAGCGGCGTATTGAGCGCGGGCCTCGTTTCCGGCTTCATTCCGCTCATCGAGACGCTCTTCCACTACACCACCGACATCAAGCTCCTGGAGCTGGCCAACCTCAACTCGCCCATGCTGCGGGACCTGATGGTGCGGGCTCCGGGGACCTATCACCATAGCGTGGTGGTGGGCAACCTGGTGGAGTCCGCGGCCGAGGCCATCAACGCCAATCCCCTGCTGGCAAGGGTTTCCGCCTATTACCACGACATCGGCAAGATTTCCAAACCGCTCTATTTCATCGAAAACCTGGGGGGCGAGGAGAATCGCCACGACAAGCTGACCCCGAGCATGAGCGCCCTGATCCTGATATCACATATCAAGGAGGGGTCCGAGATGGCCCGGGAACGGCACCTGGGGCAACCGATCATGGACATCATCCGCCAGCACCACGGCACCGGGCTGATCAAATTCTTCTATGACCGGGCCAAGACCCAGGCCGAGGCCAACGGCCAGACGGTGGAGGAGCAGGATTTCCGCTACCCCGGCCCCAAGCCCCAGACCCGGGAAGCCGGCATCGTCATGCTGGCCGACTGCGTCGAGGCGGCGTCCCGCACCCTGGTCAACCCCACCCCCGACCGCATCCAGGGGATGGTGCAGAAGATCATCAACAATATCTTCATGGACGGCCAGCTTGAGGAATGCGAACTGACCCTCAAGAACCTCCACGAGATCGCCAAAAGCTTCAACCGCATCTTAAACGGCATCTTCCACCACCGGATCGATTACCCGGAGCCGGTCTACAAGGGCGGCGGCGGGTCCAAAAAGGTCGAGCATAAAACCATCTCCGGCGAACACGCCAAGCCGGGAAACGGAGACGCAACGAGTGCTGATACAACTGAACAACCGCCAGCGGCGGCACCGGATCATGGCGCCCCGGCTAAGAAAGGCGGCGGAGAGGATCTTAAGCGCCTTGGCATGTCCTGAGGAGACCGAGCTGTCCGTCTCCATCGTGGGCGATCGGGCCATCCGCATCATCAATCGGGAGTACCTGGCCAAGGATCGGCCCACCAACGTCATCTCCTTCTCGCTCCAGGAAGGGGAATACGCCGGCATTGCCCCCCACGCCCTGGGAGACGTGGTCATCTCGGCGGACACCGCCGCGCGGGAGGCCGCGGAAGCGGACATGACGACCTTCGAGCGCCTCAGTTTCCTGCTGTTGCACGGCATCCTGCACCTGTGCGGTTACGACCACGAGCGGAGCGGCGAGGCCGAGGCGGCGCGCATGGAAAAGAAGGAGAGTGAGCTATTCGGTCTTCTGAAGAAGGAAGGGTTCCTGAACCCGTAAAACCGGACCGGTTCATCGACTCGGTCAACTGCGCCATCGAGGGGATCATCCACGCGGCCCGCACCGAGCGGCACATGCGCAACCACTTCATCGCCGCCGCGGTGGTGCTGCTGGCGGCGCTGTTCCTGCGGGTGAACCCCGTGGAGTTCGCCCTCCTGGCGCTCTCGATCCTGTTCGTGCTCTTTGCCGAACTGCTCAACACGGCGGTGGAGGCGGTGGTGGACCTGGTTTCGCCCGGCTACAACCATCTGGCCAGGATAGCGAAGGACACCGCGGCCGGGGCGGTGCTGGTGGCCGCCTGCGGGGCCGCCATCATGGGCTACCTGATCCTGGCCAAGTACATTCTGCCGCTCTACGGGGAGGTTCTCGCAATGTTCGGCGCACCCTCGGATATCGGTACCATGGTTGCGATCCTGATCGTCATCATCGTGGTGATCATGCTCAAGGGGCTGACCGGCAAGGGGACCCCCCTGCACGGCGGGGCGCCCAGCGGCCATGCCGCGGTCGCCTTCTCCATCGCCACGGCGGCATCCCTCAACTCACGGGACCCGCTGATCTCGCTGCTCTCCATCGCCCTGGCGCTGATGGTCAGCCATTCCCGGCTGTTCATGCGCATCCATACCATGAGCGAGGTGGTGATGGGCTCATGCCTCGGGGCGGGGATCACCCTGATTGTTCTGTTTTTGTTTAAACTGCTTGGATAGCTATAAATTATTGAAAAACCCCAGGCTGTTCAAAAATAGTCAGATCGTCGCATCCGCAGAAGGCCCTTACGTGCGGCGTATAATTATGCGTGAGCATAATTATCGGTGACGGAGCGATAGCGTAGTCATCCCGTTTAGCGGGACGCCGATAGGCGCTAAGATGGCTGTTTTTCAACAACCTGCCGAAGGAGGAGAAGGAAGTGGAAGAAGGCGGCAGTAGGAAGTCCGGATTCATCGAGCTGGTAAGCCGGTTCGTGACCGGACGCAAAAAGATCACCGAAGAAGAGATTCACGACTTTATCGAGGCCAGCGAGGAAGAGGGGCTCGTCAACGAGGAGGAGAGCGAGATGATCCGCTCCATCTTCTCCCTGAGGACGACGGTGGTGCGCGAGATCATGGTGCCCCGCACCGACATGGCCTGCGTACCGGTGGAAGCCACCATCCCCGAGCTTCTGGAAACCATCATCGCCTGCGGCCACTCCCGCATCCCGGTCTTTGAGAACACCATGGACAACATCATCGGCCTGCTCTACGCCAAGGACCTGCTCAAGTTCTGGGGCGACAACCGGGAAGGGCTCCAGGTGCGCGCCATCATGCGGCCCCCTTACTTCATCCCCGAGACCAAGGAGCTGGAACAACTGCTTCAGGAGTTCAAGCGCAAGCGGGTCCACCTGGCCATCGTCATCGACGAATACGGCGGCACCTCGGGGCTGATCACCATCGAAGACCTCCTGGAGCAGATCGTGGGTGACATCCAGGACGAATACGACCGGGAGGAGGCGCTCTTCACCGCCAACGACGACGGCTCCATCACCGCCGACGCCCGCATGCCGGTGGAAGACCTGGAAGACCACTTCGACGTGGAGATCGAACGGGACAAGTTCGACACCGTGGGGGGCCTGATCTTCCACCTGGCCGGCAAGATCCCTGCCATCGGCGACACCGTGGAGGGCTCCGGCCTGAGCCTGACCATCCTGGATGCCGACGAACGCAAGGTCAAACAAGTCCGTATCGCACGTCTGGACGCCACCGGCAAAGAGCAGGGTGACGAGTGACCATTTCCAGTCTGCGTACCCATGCGGCGGCGTTCTTCGACCGGCCCGGCCTTCTGGCCATGGTTTCCGGCGTCCTGATCGCCCTTTCCTTCCCCACGGCCGGGCTCTCCTTCCTGGCCTGGGTCGCCCTGATACCGCTTCTGATCTCCCTGGAAGGGGCATCCCTGCGCCGGGCCTTTCGCCTGGGCTTTACCTGCGGCCTGGCCGCTTACGCCCTCATCCTCTACTGGATCAATATCGTCGTCACCCATTTCGGCCATCTCCCCTGGGCGGTCAGCATCCCGCTCTACCTCTTCCTGGCGTCCTGGCTGGCCCTGTTTTACGGCCTGGCCACCCTGATCGCCTGCTATGGGAAGCAGGGGGGGATCAAGCCGGTCTTCACCCTGCCGGTTGCCTGGGTGGCGCTGGATTTCCTCCGTTCCTTCCTGCTCACCGGCTTTCCCTGGGCCATGCTGGGGCACTCGCAGTACCGCATCCTGCCCCTGATCCAGATTGCCGACCTGACCGGCGTCTACGGCATCACCCTGTTGATCGTGCTGACCAACGTGGTCCTGTACCGGGTGCTGCGGGCGGTTTCCGGGGCAGGGGTCCCCTACCCCGTCAAAAGCGCTTTGCTGCTTCTGGTGCTGTTCACCGCCACCCTCTTCTACGGTTTCTACCGCCTGAACGTGGAGGAGGCGGCCGCGGGTCCGGCGCTCAGGGTGGCCCTGATCCAGGGGAACATCGACCAGGACGTCAAGTGGAGCCCGGCCTTTCAGGAACGGACCATGGAGATCTACGAGCGGCTCACCCGCGAGGCCGCCAAGGGCGGCGTCGACCTGGTGGTCTGGCCGGAGAGCGCCGTGCCGTTCTTCTTCCAGGACGAAGTGCGGCAGGCGGAGCGGATACGCACCCTGGCGCGCGAGACCAACGCCTATATCCTCTTCGGCAGCCCGGCCCATGAGTTGCGCGACGGCAGCCGAACCTTTCTCAACAGCGCCTTCGTCGTTGCCCCCAACGGCGAAACCATCGGCCGGGGAGACAAACTGCACCTGGTCCCCTTTGGCGAATACGTGCCGCTCAAGGGCCTGCTCCCCTTCGTCAACAAGCTGGTGGTGGGGATCGGCGATTTCTCCCCCGGCGAACACGCCGCCCCGCTGGACGTGGGCAAGACCCGGGCCGGGCTTCTGGTCTGCTACGAGGGGATCTTTCCGGAGCTGGCCCGGGAGTACGTGAACAACGGCGCCCGCATCCTGGTGAACATCACCAACGACGCCTGGTACGGCCGTTCGTCGGCCCCCTACCAGCACTTTTCCATCGCGGTGTTCCGCGCCGTGGAGACCCGGACGCCGCTGGTCCGGGCCGCCAATACCGGCATAACCGCCATCATCGACCAGAACGGCCATATCCGCTCCATGAGCAACCTCTTCGAGGAGGACTTCCGCACCGGAGAGATCAAGCCGGGCAACGGGGATTCCCTGTACCTGAAAATAGGCGACGCACCGGCCTGGTTATGTGCTATCCTGACCCTGGGCGTGGTGCTGTTGGCCTGGTTCAGGCGGGAGAAGCAGCCAGAGCGGAAAGACTGACATCTGCCACAGAGACACGGAGACACGGAGGTTCACAGAGAAAAGCAAAAGGCGTCTTTTGGGTAAAACCATCGTCGGGGAACGTTGTTTTTTTGCCTGTCTTACTCCTGGTTTTCTCTGTGTCTCCGTGGCAGATGTGCTTTAAATAATCATCAAGGAGTACGAAAACATGTTTCGTGAAGAAGTAGCCAAAATGCAGGACTTTGAGGAACGGATCGCCAAACTTCGGGGGTCTCTTTGACATAGATGACAAGCGGGAGGCGCTCCAGGAGATCGAGGCCCAGATCGCGGCGCCCGGTTTCTGGGACGCGATGGACAAATCCCAGGAGGTGCTCCGCAAGCGCACCGCCCTGGAAAAGCTCCTCCAGAGCTGGGACACCCTCACCCGGCAACTGGACGACGTGCGGGTGATGATCGAGTTGGGTGAAGAGGTCCAGGACGAGGCGACCCTTGCCGAGGTGCGGGAGATGAACAACCGCCTGCAGCAGGGGGTCGAGGCGGCCGAGTTCCAGCGCATGCTCTCCGGCACCCATGACCGCAACTCCTGCTTCCTTTCCATCAACCCGGGGGCCGGGGGGACGGAATCCCAGGACTGGGCCGAGATGCTCTTGCGCATGTACCTGCGCTATTGCGAAAAGAAGGGGTGGAAGACCACCATCACCGATTACCAGGCCGGCGACGAGGCGGGGATCAAATCGGCCACCTTCAGCGTCAGCGGCGAGTACGCCTACGGCCACCTCAAGGCCGAAGCGGGCATCCACCGCCTGGTGCGCATCTCGCCCTTCGACAGCAATGCCCGTCGCCACACCTCCTTTGCCTCGGTCTACGCCTTTCCCGAGATCGAGGAAGAGGACATCAGCATCAAGATCTCCGACTCGGACCTGCGGGTGGACACGTACCGGTCCAGCGGCTCCGGCGGTCAGCACGTCAACACCACCGACTCGGCGGTGCGCATCACCCACCTGCCCACCGGCATCGTGGTGGCCTGCCAGAGCGAACGGAGCCAGATCCTCAACCGGGCCACGGCCATGAAGGTGTTGCGCGCCAAACTGTACGAGCGGGAGGTGGAGGAGCGGAACGCCAAGGCCTCGGAGATCGCCGCGGAAAAGAAGGAGATCGGCTGGGGAAGCCAGATCCGCTCCTACGTGCTCCACCCCTACAAGATGGTCAAGGACCTGCGGACCGGGGTGGAATCGGGCAACCCGGACGCGGTTCTGGACGGGGCCCTGGAGGATTTCGTGGTGGCCTACCTCATGGGGGTGCGCCGCCAGACCGCCGATGTGGAGTAGAGTGCCCCGGTCCACGACAAAAAAAAAGCCGTTCCCCGGCGCTGACCGGAGAACGGCTTTTTACTGGCAATTACTTGTATAACGGGCCGGACCTAGACCTTGGCGCTCACCGAAGGATCGGAGTACATCATGAGGTCTTCCGTGCGCGCAACCATCACCGGCGGCGTCTGGTACACCAGATTATTGGTGCGGTCCATAAACTTGATACGCAGTTCGCCCTTCGAATTGTAGACGAACAGCACGGCGCCGACCCTGCCGATGGTCTTGTCGGCCCCTTGCTTGGAGCCGTTCCCGGTGGTGTCCCGGACCTGCCCCTGCAACGTGACCGTATCGGCTGCGGCGGATTTCGCGTCAGTGCCGACCGTACGGCTATCCGTGGCGGAAGTGGCGGTGTCGGCCCCAATGGACATAACGGAGAGAACCGTCGCTGCGCCGGTTGCCGTTGCTGTGCCCCCTGTTGTTACCGGATAGGTAGTCATGGTGTTTCCCTCCTTCAGAGCAAGGGCGGATAAACGTAAACTTTAATTAATAATATCCTTTCTTTATCATATTACAAATAGCAATTTACCGCAATTGTTTTTTTAAATTTTATCGGGACAGCCACGAGGGCCGTCGGGGTGCCACGCCTGCATACAACACGGCGGGTACGCAGTCCGGGACAAAAAGTTCTTTACTCGCGCCGGTCAATTATGGATACTAGCTTCATCGACCTTTTTCATATCACAAACCAAGACCATCTTCGAGCCATGCCCTTTACCTTCAAACCAGCCATTATCGTTGTGCTCGGCCTGTCCCTCCTTCTCGGGACCGGCTGTGTGCATGCGGCGCCATCTTCGGGGCTCAACCGTCTCGGCTACGCCATCCAGATGGGCGCCTTCGCCGACGTGAAAAACGCGGAGCGCTTTACCGCAGCCCTCCAGAAGAAGGGGATCGAGGCCTTTTACTTCCGCAAGGATAACGGCATCTATGCCGTGCGCTTCGGCGATTTCGCCACCAGGGAGAAGGCCCGGACCGCGGCCAGAAAACTGGTGGCCGACCGCATGATAAACAGCTTCTACATCGCACCTCCCCACCAAATCGTCTTTACCGGCCCCAGGGAGGCGGGGTGGCAAAAACCGCCCGCGGAAGAACTTACCCCCCCCCGTGCCGCCGAAGTCCCCAAGACTCCCAAGGACAGGGGGAAAACAGGAGAGCGGGGGGAGAGCATCCGGCAGAAGTCTGCGCGGAGTTCCGGGGACATGGGCGCCATTGCCGCCCGCACCGCCGAACGCTTCGTGGGCATTCCCTACCGCTGGGGCGGGGAGAACGTGGTGGACGGCATGGATTGCAGCGGCTTTGTGCGGGCGGTCTACAACCTGTGCGGCCTCAGCATCCCCCGAACCTCGCGGGACCAGTTCAAGGCGGGCGACCCGGTGCGGAAGGATGACCTGCGGGACGGCGATCTGCTCTTTTTCGGGTCATCGGCCGACAGCATCAACCACGTGGGCATCTACGTGGGCAACGGCAGGTTCGTGCACGCTCCCCGCCGCGGCGAGGACATCAAGGTGTCCGGCGTGGACGAGAGCTACTTCGAGCGGCGCTTCGTCGGCGCACGCAGGTATTTTCAATAGACGGGAACGAGACAGGCGGTTTGCCACAGAGCCGCTGAGACACGGAGAAAAGCAGACGTAAGGCAAGCATAAACAGAGACTCGTGATGACGGTTTACCGCAAAAAAGCTTTTTGCTTTTCTCTGTGGACCTCCGTGCCTCCGTGTCTCTGTGGCGTATGTCAGCCTTTCCATGGCATATGTTTTTTCCGGAGTTATTTGCGAACAAGTTCTACAACCACGAGGTTTTATCATGGCATTCATCAAACCGTTCCGGGCGTTGCGCCCCCCCAAGGACCTGGCCGACAAGGTGGCGGCCCTCCCCTACGACGTGATGAACGTGGAAGAGGCCTGCCGCATGGCGGCCGGCAATCCGAACAGCTTTCTCCACGTCTCCCGGCCCGAGATCGACCTCCCGGCCGATATCGATCCCCACGACGAACCGGTCTACGTGCAGGGGAAAAAGAACCTGGACGAATTCATCCGGCGCGGCATCCTGGTCCAGGACGACCGCGAATGCTTCTACGTCTACCGCCAGCGCATGGGAGAGATTACCCAGACCGGGCTGGTGGCCTGCACCAGCGTGGACGACTACCAGTCCGGCGTGATCAAGAAACACGAACTCACCAGGGCCGACAAGGAGGACGACCGGGTCAAGCACATCGACTACCTGGACGCCAACGATGAGCCGGTCTTCTACATCTCCCGCTCCGACGCGGAGATCGAGGCGATCATCGCGGGGATTGCCGACGCCCCCCCCGAATACGACTTCACCACCGACGACGGTGTCGGCCACACCCTCTGGATCGTGGCCGATCAGGCGTCGATCGCCCGGTTGACCGGCCTGTTCGCGGCCGTTCCCCGCCTGTACGTGGCCGACGGCCATCACCGCAGCGCCGCAGCCGGAAGGGTGCGGGAACTGCGCCGGGAAAAGAATCCGGGCCACACCGGCCGTGAGGAATACAACACCTTCCTGACCGTCATCTTCCCCGAAAGCCAGCTCAACATCATGCCCTACAACCGGGCCGTAAAAGACCTGAACGGCCAAAGCCCGGCGGAGTTCGTAACCAGGGTGGAGGAGAGCTTCAAGGTCCTCCCCTCCCCGGTCCCGGTCGTACCGTGCGAGCGCCACCAGTTCGGCATGTACCTGAACGGCCACTGGTACCAGCTCCACGCCCGCGACACCATTGTGGACGAGTCGGACACGGTGGGCCGCCTGGACGTGTCGATCCTCCAGAGCCGCCTGCTGGAACCGGACCTGGGCATCGGCAATCCCCGCACCGACAAGCGCATCCATTTCGTCGGCGGCATCCGGGGGAACGAGGAACTGGAAAAACTGGTGGATTCGGGCGAGTATGCCGTGGCCTTCTCCCTGTACCCCACCTCCATCGGCGAACTGATCGAACTGGCCGACCAGGACCGGATCATGCCGCCCAAATCCACCTGGTTCGAGCCCAAACTGCGCAGCGGCCTCTTCGTGCACCTGCTCTCCTGACGGGACCGGTTATGTTCCGGCACGCTGCGGAAGCGGTCAGGGAAGCCCAGGTCTTCATCATCACCGCCGGCGCGGGGATGGGGGTGGATTCCGGCCTGCCCGACTTCCGCGGCGACCGGGGTTTCTGGACCGCCTATCCCCCCTATGCCCGGTTGGGCATCTCCTTCATCGATGCGGCCAATCCCGAGCATTTCGACCGCGACCCGGCCTTCGGCTGGGGCTTTTACGGCCACCGCACCAACCTGTACCGCGCCACCGTTCCCCACGAAGGTTTCGCCATCATGCGGGGCTGGATCGAGCGCAACCGGGCCGCCTCCTTCGTGGTCACCTCCAACGTGGACGGCCAGTTCCAGAAAGCCGGCTACCCGGAGGAGTCCATCCTTGAGGTCCACGGCTCCATCCACTGGCTCCAGTGCACCACGCCGTGCAACCGGCGCATCTGGGCCAACCGGGAGGAGATCCCGGTCAACCCGGAAACCATGCGGGCCCGCTCCATCCCCCGCTGCATCTCCTGCCGCACCGTGAGCCGCCCCAATATCCTCATGTTCGGGGATTACGCCTGGCTTCCCGAACGGACCACGGCCCAGGAGCGGCGCTTCGCGCGGTTCCGGGAGGAATGCCGCGGCAGGCGCACCGTCGTGATCGAACTGGGGGCCGGTGGGGCCATCCCCACCATCCGCCGCACGTCGGAGCGGCTCGGCGACGAGCCCCATACCACGGTGATCCGCATCAATCCACGGGAAGCGGAGATCGACGCCCCCCACCTGTCCCTCCCCTGCGGCGCCCTTGAAGCCCTGCGGCGCATCGGGGAATTCCTCTGAAGCCGTTCGCGGCAACCGTTCCCTCTCCCCCTATTCCTCTGGATATTTTTTCTCATTAAGGGTATAAGTCATTGAATGTGTGATTATCTGCCGCAAAAAGGAACCGGTGATGTTCAAAAGACCGCTGCCTGAGGAAACCCGTTATACGATCATCCTGATCGCCGCCGTGATCGTGCTCCCCATCCTGTTCTTCTCCCTCAACAAGTATTACAACTCGACCCCATCGGCGCTCAGCTCCGGCAAAGACAAGGAAAAAACCGTGATCGTCTCGGAGGCCGAAAAGGCCGACATCCTCACCAAGGCGACCGCCAAGCCGGTCGCCGCCACCGTGCGCGACGCCTTGAGCCAGGGGGACTACTCCACCGCCCACCTGGAACTGAGCAGGCTCCCCAAGGATTCACCGGAATACGAGAAACTCAGCAAGCAACTGGCCGCGGACCCCCGCGCCCGCAAGCTGCCCGGCGTCCGGAAAGAAGCCGATACCACCCAGAGTCCCGTGCGCTATCTCGACGAATCGACGCCCCACGACCGGTTCAGCGATGGCCTCTACCTCTACCTTGTCGAGGTTTCCGGCAGCGTCTGGCCGAGGTTCTGCATCCAGTCGGTCGGCAAACAGGCGCTGGATATCACCGCCTTCCGGATCAAGGCGGGCGTCAGGACCTACACCATACCGGCCACGGCCATCAAGCAGGAAAAGTCCACCGGCAAGGTAGCCGAGTATTACGACGTTCCGGTGGACCAGCTTTCCTATGACGTCATGCTCGCCCTGATCAAGACGCGCAAGGCATCCCTCACCTACATCGGGAAGTCGGGCGAGCGGGTCCGGGCAATCACGGACGACGAGATAAAGGGGCTGACCAGGATGATGCACGCCTATACCGCCCTGGGCGGCAGTTTCGCTTTCGTCCAACACGAGAGCGGAGGCCTGACCGGTGCTACGCACGACAAATCCGCCGCAGCGACGCGGAAACGCGGGGAAAACCGGGAACAAGGCACACAAAAATAACGAATTCCGCTGTTGGCGTTCCCCTGTGAGGTGATGCCTTCCCCTGTGCCCCTGCGGCGGATGTCGATCATGGCGGTCGTCGGCCCCGCGCTTTTCTCCGTACCCTGTTGTTCCACGGCCCGGCTACCGGTTTGAAATTAAATTATTGTTATTTTTTCGCCCACTGGGGTAATGTTTGCCGACAGCGGCAGACATCGGGCCGCCGGCTTGCCCGCCATGTCCCGGCATGGCGTGTTTTCAGCGCAACAAGCCCAAAATCATGCCATGCGGCGACCTTCTCCAGGAGGCGTATGAACTCCATGAAACCCAGCCCCGTTATCGCTCGCGTCCTGCGGTTCTTCGCACTATCGTTCCTCTTCCTCCCTGCCGCCACCTGCATCGCCTCCCCCCAGGGAAACCGCGTCTCCCCCAAATCGATCCGCGTCGTCATGGACAATAATTACCCGCCGTATGTCTTTAAAGATGACCGGGGACAGTTGAAAGGCATAACGATCGACCAGTGGGCTCTTTGGGAGAAGAGGACCGGTATCCGTGTCGAGATAACCGGAACCGACTGGAACGAGGCCCAACGGAGGATGGAGGCGGGCGAGTTCGATGTGATCGACACGATCTTCCGCAATGCGAAGCGCGAAAAAATATACGACTTTACCAAACCCTACGCGATTATCCCCGTGCCGCTGTTCTTCCATAAAGACATCTCCGGCATCAGCGGGCCTGACGATGCCAGGGGATTCATGGTGGCCGCCAAGGCCGGCGGCAATGTCCTTGACGTTCTCCGAAAACACGGCGTCACCGACATCGCGGAATACCCCAGTTACGAGAAGATCATCGAGGCGGCCCGCGACGGCAAGGTGAAGGTATTTACCGTCGACCGCCCTCCGGCTTTATATTATTTGAACAAAATGGGTATTCAGGATCGTTTTCGGGAGACCGCGCCGCTCTATAACGGAGAATTTCACCGCGCGGTGCCCAAGGGCAGGAGCGACCTCTTGGCGACGGTCGAGAAAGGCTTTGCGGACATCACGCCGGCCGAATACCGCGCCATCGACAAGAAGTGGTTGGGGACACCGCTCAGCGTCTCGCCCTATTTCCGTTATGTGGGCTATTCCGCCCTGGCGATCGCCGCCCTCGTGGCCGGGCTGCTGGTGTGGCTGAGATTGCTGAAGAGGGCCGTATCCCTTAAAACCCAGGAGCTCTCGGAGAGCGAGGAGCAATTACGGGCCTTTATGGACAACGCTTCGGCGGTGATCTTCATGAAGGACATACACGGCCGCTATCTTCATGTGAACCCGCTGTACGAAGAATTGTTTAACGCAACGAGCACGACCATCAAGGGAAAGACCGACTTCGACATCTTCCCCCATGATCAGGCCGCCCAGTTGGTCAAAAACGACCGGATGGTCATGGAGAGCGGCCGGCCCTTGAAGATCGAGGAGGTTGTGGAGCAGGACGACGGCCCCCACACCTACCTGTCCGCCAAATTTCCGCTTAAAAGAGTCTCGGGGGAAATATATGCCGTCTGCGGAATATCCACCGACATAACCGAACTGAAGCGGGCCCACGGGAAGATCAACAGGAGTGAAGAGCGCTTCCGCGCCATCATGTCCCTGTCCCCGGACATCATCAGCATTGTCCGCAAAGATGGGGTTTTCCTATACAAATCGCCGTCGGCGGAGCAGATCCACGGGTATGCCCAGGACGAGATGCTTGGGCGCCCGGTCTTTGACCTCATTCACCCGGAGGACCGGGAAAACGTCGAGCGCGTCTTCAGCGAACTCCTGAAAAATCCCGAGAAGATCGCCAGCGTGCAGTACCGGCACAGCAACAAGGACGGCAGCTACATCTGGATGGAATCCTACGCGTGCAACCAACTTGCCAACCCCCACATAGACGGGATCATCGTCATATCGAGAAACATCGAGGACCGGAAAAAGGTCGAGAGCGAACGCCTGAAGCTGGAGCAGCAACTCCTCCACGCCCAGAAGCTTGAAAGCCTGGGGGTATTGGCCGGCGGCATCGCCCACGATTTCAACAACATCCTGATGACCATCATGGGCAACGCCGACCTGGCCCTGATGCGCATGGCCCCCGAATCCCCCGCCGTCGACAACCTGCGCCGGATAGAAAATGCCGCCGCCCAGGCCGCCGATCTGGCCAAGCAGATGCTTGCCTATTCCGGCAAGGGAAAATTCATTGTCGAGCATATCGACCTGAATTCCCTGCTGAAAGAGATGCTGCACATGCTTGAGGTCTCCATCTCCAAGAGCGCCGTCTTACGTCTCAACCTCGCCAAGGACCTGCCGCTCGTGGAAGCCGACGTCACCCAGATGCGCCAGATCATCATGAACCTGGTGATCAACGCCTCCGAGGCCATCGGCGACACCAGCGGCGTCATCGCCATCACCACCGGGTGCATGGAGTGCGATGCCGGTTATTTGAGAGACGCCTGGCTCGACGAAGACGTCGCCGAAGGGCACTATGCCTATCTGGAAATTGCCGACACCGGCTGCGGCATGAACAAGGAGACCCTCGCCAAGATCTTCGACCCCTTTTTCACTACCAAGTTCACCGGTCGCGGCCTCGGCATGGCCGCCGTCCTCGGTATCCTGCGCGGGCACAAAGGCGCCATCAAGGTTTACAGCGAACCCGGCAAGGGGACCACCTTCAAAATCCTCCTGCCGGTCAGCAACCAGCCTGCCAAAGGGTTCAGCCGCGACAGCCGCCGGGACGACTGGCACGGCGAAGGAAAGGTCCTGCTCGTGGATGACGATGAAACCATCTGCAGCATCGGGGCGGAAATGCTTGAAGAACTGGGTTTCAGCACCGCCACCGCCAAAGACGGCAGAGAGGCGGTGGCCCTCTTCAAAGAGACCCCCGGCATCGCTTTCGTCATTCTGGACCTGACCATGCCGCACATGAACGGCGAGCAGTGTTTCCGGGAACTCAGGCGCATACAGCCCGACGTGAAGGTGATCATGTCCAGCGGCTACAACGAGCAGGAGGTTACCCAGAAGTTCGTGGGCAAGGGATTGGCGGGGTTCATCCAGAAACCCTACCGGCTGTCGGCGCTGAGAGAGGTCATACAGAAGATGTGAGCGGGGAGAGGCGTGTGTCGCAGAGACGCTAAAAAACCGTAAAAGGATTACCACAGAACTCCCGCACCCGAAAAACCATCTGCACAAAACCCCTTACAAGACCGGAATCAGCCCAATCTTTCTGCCTAATCATTTGTTTTGAGCCGATACCCCACGCCCGGCTCCGTAATAATGTATTTCGGCCTTGATGGGTCCAATTCCATCTTGTGGCGTAGATTGCTTATGTTTACCCGCAGCACATGGGGTTGTTCCAAATAGGCAATGCCCCATACCTTTTTGAGTATCTGGCCGTGGGTAAGCACCTTGCCGGCATGGGTGACCAAGAGCCGCAAGATATCGTACTCGGTCGGTGTGAGCGAGATCTCGTTGCCATACGCAGTTACCCTGCGGCTTGACAGGTCTACGGTGAGATCGCCGCAGGTAAACAGCGGTTCCGGCGTCTGTTGCAGCGTTCTTCTCAACGATGCGCGGACTCTGGCCTGCAACTCGTTGACGCCGAAGGGCTTTGATAGATAATCGTCGGCGCCGGCATCCAGAGCGGCCACCTTGTCATCCTCCCGCTCCCGGACCGACAATACGATTATCGGCACGTCAGACCACTCGCGAATGCGTTTGATCACCTCGATACCATCAAGATCGGGCAGGCCAAGGTCCAGCAGGATCACATCCGGTTTTGTCGTTGCCGCGGCGGCAAGACCGGAATGCCCATCTTCCGCCAAATGGATGGTGAATTCGTTTTCGAAAATAGTCTGGAGAAAACGACGAATCGGCAATTCATCTTCTATCACCAGGATGCGGAACTGCTTGTCTCCGTTCATCGTCTACCCTCTATCACTGATCATCTCCCCTGCCGGCAACAGTACTTCCACCCTCAAGCCACCCTCCGGCCTGTTCGAAACGGTGATTTTCCCGCCATGAGCCTCGATAATCCCTTTCGCTATGGAAAGTCCCAGGCCGGTGCCTCCGGTTTTCTCCGGGACCGTAACGCGATGGAACTTATCGAAGATGCGCTCTTCCTCGCCGCCGGGCACTCCGGGCCCGCTATCGCACACGCTGAGAATGACGGATGTGCCGTCCAACCGTGCCGATAGCAGGATATCGGCATCTTCGGGCGAATGCTTGATGGCATTGTCCAGCACATTCACCAACGCCTGGGTCAACAGGGCCAGGTCGGCGGAAACCAAAGGCAAATCCGGTTCCAATGAGGTCACAATGCGATGGTTGCCCAGGCGCTGTTCGACGCCGCCAACGGCACATCCGACAATTTCTTCCATTTCGCAGGCTGCGAGCCGGGGGGTGAGCACTCCCGCCTCAAGCCGGGTCATGTCGAGCAGGCTGCCGACAAAACGGTTGAGACGGCCCGCTTCTTCGGAAGCTGCCGCAAGCATGGCCCGACGCTCTTCTGTGCCGTATCTCTCGTCATTGTTCAACAACAGGTCGAGAACTCCGGAAATGGTCACTAACGGGGTGCGAAGATCGTGGGATATGGAGTTCAGAAGCGCCTGCTCCAAATGGTTTTTTTGACGAAGTATCCGTGCCTCCTCGGCTTGGTGCGACAGATATACCCGTTCAAGCGCCATTGCCGCCTGGCCGGAAAACGCCTCGACCAACTGAAGGTTCTCGGCCAGCGACGTCTCGCCCTCTTCAATTACCATTGCTCCGACGGTTTGTCTCCCGGTCTTGATCGGAACGAACAGAAACGAAGAATCGGAATAAGCCGCTGTCCCTTTTCCGGCACATCGGCCGCTTTTCATTACCCAGGCGGCAATCTCGACACTACTGTCATCAAGAGGAAGCGTCGTGGAGCTATCGACCGTCTGGAGTTCATTTTCATGATCGAGCACAACCGCCAGACGGGAGCCGAGATTGCGGCGGACCGCCTGTTGCAGGGCGCCAACGACAGCCGGCACGTCGGCGGCGGCCGACAGGTCGCGAGTAAGGTAATAGAGGCTGCTGGTCCGGGCTTCCTGCCGTTCGACCTGATCGACCTTGTCGCGTATCTGCGCGACAAGGGAACTGATGATGACGCCCACGACAAAAAGGGCGAAGAAGGTTATCAGATACTCCGGGTCCAAAACCCGAAGAGAGAAACGGGGCGGGACGAAAAGAAAGTCGAAAGCCAGCACCGACAGCACAGCACTCAGAATGGCCGGCCGTAGTCCGAGCCGTGCGGCCGTCAGCACCACGGCAAAAAGATACAGCATCACCATGTTGGCTGGTGCGATGGACGTTCTGACGGCCCCGCACAGCAATGTGGCCACCGCAACAAGGGCGACGGCACCAAGATAGCCGGGAAGTGCGCGAGAAATCTTCATGGAGGTAATCTTACCCTTGAACCGGGATGATGTCAGCAGCAGAATTATGTTCTCACCCTGATCGGCATGATCACGGTCGTCAGTCCGTCCCATTGGAGACGGCGCTGGATGGCAAAGGCCGTCTCGTTATGCAGCAGCCGGTGATAGAACTTTTCCAGTCTGAAGGTGATCTGGCCCGTGAAAACGGTTGACCGGGGAAACTCTTCCGCCGTCTCCTTGCACAGTTTAACCGCGCTCTCCACAACATCGGTAGCCAACGCGGTTCGATACTCGGCAGCCATGCCCAGTTTACGGGCCATGGCCACATATTTCTCCAGGCTGGCCCTCACCGACGACTCAAGCGCCTCAATCTCTTCGGCTCCTTTAAAAGAACCGGAATCGATCATGGCCACGGATATGAAGACGACATTTCGATAGGTATTGGGGAAGGTGGACATAATGGAAAAAAGCGTATGTACTCCGAAACCGCTATATTCCGAAACCAGTTGGATGGCCGTCGGAGCGTTTTTGTCAAGTGCCGGCGGCTCTCCATGTTGCGAGATTGGAACATCGAGCAGGGTATCGTCCAAATCCTTCATGCCTTGACGAACGCTCGCATAGTGTCCCTTGATCATGTAGCACAGCCCAATCACCACCGACGTAATGACCAGGGTGATCCATCCGCCCTCGGCAAATTTCTCAAAAGTCGTAATTACCAGGATGGTCACACAAAGTAAGAGCCCAACCAGATGGACCATAAGATGGCGAAGCCACCGGGGGTCTTCTTTCCTGCGCTGAATGAAAAATTTGGACATCCCGAGCTGCGAGAGAGAGAAGGTAATGAAGACATTGATGGAGTACATGACCACCAATGCCGAAACGGACCCTCCCGTATAGAACAACAGGGCAATGGCGGCGGTACCCAGCATAAGAATGCCGTTACGCATGGTCAGACGAACGGACAGTGCGGCGAAGCGGTGCGGGAACCATGAATCGATGGCCATGTTGGACATGACCCGCGGGCCGTCGACGAACCCCGCCTGGGCGGCCACCAACAGCAATGCCCCTTCGGAAAATATGGTAATAAATGAAATCCAGCTTCCCATCGGCCATGCGGCAAAGAGGGTATCCGCCAGAACGGCATTGAGGGTCTTTCCTTCCACAGGAGCGACCCCCAACAGGGAGTAACAAAGAAAAAGGACCCCGGCGGTAAAAGCAAGGGACGTCGCCATGTAGAGCATGGTGCGTTTACCGGTCTGCACTCTGGGTTCGCGCATAATCTGCAAGCCGTTCGAAACCGCCTCGATCCCCGTGTACGTACCGCCGCCCAGGGAATAGGCCCGTACAAAGAGCAACAGGATGCCGAACATGCCGATACTTGACAGGTCATGGTTCAAGCCGTGGCGTATGTCGCGCGCCAGGGGTGCAATTTTGTCGGTATGCGTCATGACCCCATCGAGCAGCATTACTATGTGCGTGCCGACGAAGACCATGAAGATCGGAGCCAGAACCGATATGGATTCCTTGACGCCGCGAATATTGAGAATTATCAGGATCACCGTAAGGATGCAGGCTACCGCCACCTTGTAATGATGGAAGCCCTGAGGAACGTAACTGAATACGGCATCGCAACAGGAGGCAATGGAAATAGTGATCGTCATTACATAATCGACCAGCAGGGCACTGCCTGAAACCACCCCGGCTTTCTCGCCGAGCATGTGGGTAGCGACAATATAGCCGCCGCCACCGTGCGGGAAATGCTCTATGATTCGCGAATAGGCATAGGAGATGATAAATACCGTCAGTGCGGTGGCCAGGCCGAGGAAAACCGCCAGGTAGGTATGCTCCCCAAGGGCGCGGAAAGCCTCTTCAGGACCGTAGGCCGATGACGATAACCCGTCTGCGCCAAGACCGACCCAGGCCAGAACGGGAATCAGCGCCATCTTGTGAAACAGGTGCGGGTCCTTCAGGTATTTGGGAGAGCCGAATATGGTTCGGAAGGCCTTGCCGAAAAACGATGCGGGTTTCTGTTTATCTTCAGTCATTGCGGGCTACCGATTTCTTCAGGCTGTCGATCGGCACCAACTTCCAGTTATGGTCCGTGCGGTCATAAACCGGTAAGTGTCCCTCGTGCGCCACGGGCGGGGCCAGGCTCGTGACCCCCTCCTCTTCGCCCACGTCGCCGGGGTCCCAGAAATCTTCACCTTCATACAAGCCGCTGTTGGTATCGAACAGATACACTTTCATAACCACCTCCATGATGCAACAATAGCCATTTGTGCATAAAGAAGGTGTCAAGATGGGGATGGAGGACATCAAGAAAACATCAAGAGGTATTTTTGGGCCGCATAGGCGCCGCGAGGGTCATGCCTGAAACTGTTACCTATGTGATATATTCGCGATAAATAAATACGAAACAAATAGAAGCACCTGCAAGTGAATCAGATACAAACAAAATGGTTTTTCAATAAAATCGGAGCGTTCAAGGGAAGCAATCCAATTATCGGTCGTTTAATCAGTTGGTATTCTTATTCACACAACATCCTACACAACCGCCTTCGCACATTACTGTTGTGCTTTCCTCTGTGTTCCTCTGTGTCTCCGTGTCTCTGTGGCGGATGTTGATGTATTTTTCTGCCTTCCCGGACCGGCATTTCCCGACCTATTCCCCCTGCACAACCTTGCCCATCTCCCCGCCCAGGGCCTGATAGAGCGTCATCAGGTTCTTGAGCCGGTTCAGGCGGTTCGCGGCCAGGGTCTTCTCGGCGCTGCGCCGGCTCTCCTGGGCATCCAGCCAGAGCTGCACCGCGGTATACCCGGCCCGGTAGCGAACCTCGGCCAACTGTTCGGACCGCTTCGCCAGGGCCAGCGCGTCCTCCAGTTGCTTCCCTTCCGCCTCGTACTGGGTGCGGCCCGTCAGGGCGTTCTCCACATCGCTCAGGGCGGCGTACAGGGTCTGCCGGAAATTCACCACCGCCACCTCGTAGTCCGCCTCCGAGATCTTCACGTTCAAGCGCATGGTGTTCCACTGTAAAAACGGCAGGGTCAAACCGGCGCCCAGGGCGGCGACCGGGTTTTGCAGCACGTTCGCCAGGCTGGTGCTGCTGCTGCCCAGGCTGCCGGTCAGGGTGAACGTGGGGTAGTAGTTTGCCCGGGTAGCATCCACGTTGGCCAGGTATTCCCGCAGGCGCAGTTCGGCGGCGTGCACATCGGGCCGTTGCCCCAGCAGGCTGGCCGGCAGGCCGGCCGCCACCTCGGGGAGCGGGCCGTCCGGCAAGGCCGTACGTTCCGGCACGCTCTTCTCCGGCGCCTGGTCGAAGAGGATCGCCAGGGCGTTGCGCGCCTCGGCCCGCTGGCGCACGAGCGAGGCCAGATCGGCCTTCTGGGTGGCCACGGTCTGCCGGGCCTGGACCAGGTCTATGCCGGAAACCGCCCCGGCCCGGTACTTCACCTCCACCAGTTCCAGGGTCTTTTCCGCATAGGCGATGCTCGCCTCGCTGGTGGCGATGAGCTGGTTCAGGTAGGCGACCTGCCAGTAATCCGCCGCCGTGGTGCCGATGAGCGACAGGGCCGTGCTCTGCCGGTCCACCTCCGTGGCCTGCGCCTCCCAGCGGCTGGAGTCCCGCGCGGCGGCAAGCCTGCCCCACAGGTCCACCTCGTAGCTCAGCGAGCCGGTGACGCTGTGGGTCTGGGTATCGGCATGGCGCTTCAGGTCGCGGCTGATGTTGCTGCTCCCCTCGACGCTCACGGTGGGGGTCAGGTTGGTGTCGGTCAACCGGGAGGAGAGCTGGGCGCGGCGGACCTTGATGGCGGCGGCGGCCAGATCGTTGTTGGTTTTAAGCGCCCGCTCGATCAGCTCGTTCAGGAGCGGGTCGCCAAACCCTTCCCACCATTTTTCCCGGCTCGCCACCGCCGTGCCGGTGGTGGTCTTCCCCTGCCACTGCTGCGGCAGGTCGACCCGCGGCGCGGTATAGTCGCTGCGGGGCAAAAGGCTGCACCCGCCGGTCGAAAGGGCGGCGGCGAGGAGCAGGCAGAGCGCCCGCCGTGGATTCTTGCGGTATCTGGTCATAATGATCTTACTCCCGTGCCAGCGCTTCGATGGGATCGAGCCGGGCGGCGTTGCGCGCCGGCAGGAACCCGAAGACGATCCCGATCAGGGATGAGCAGAAAAAAGCCGAAACGATGGATAGTATGGAAAACTTCATGGCAAAGCTTTTGACGAACATGGCGAAGACCACTCCCACGCCGTAGGAGAACACGATGCCGATGGAACCGCCGAGCAGGCAGACCAGCACCGATTCGATCAAAAATTGCTGCAGGATGTCGTCCTGGCGCGCCCCCACCGCCATGCGGATGCCGATTTCGTGGGTACGCTCCGTGACCGAGACCAGCATGATGTTCATCACCCCGATCCCCCCCACCACGAGCGAGATGACGGCAATGGCCGAGATCATCAGGGTGAGGGTGGCGGTGGTCTTCTTCACGGTCTTCAGGATGCTGTCGCTGCTGTTGGTATAGAAGTCCTTGACGCCGTGGCGCTGTTTGAGCAGCTTGATGATGCTCTGTTCGGCGATCTGGTTGGAGACCCCCTCCCGCACCCGGACCGTGATGGAGCTGAAATAGGTCTGCCCCAGAAGCCGGCTCATGGCGGCACTGTAGGGCATCCAGAGTTCCAGGTTCTGGTTGCTGCCGAAGGGGCTGTCCTTCTCCTTGGTCACGCCGATGACCTGGCAGGGGAGCGTGCCGATGAAGAGGATCTTGCCGATGGGGTCCTCCTTGGCGAAGAACTTCTTGCTGGTGTTCTGGTCGATCACCACCACCTGGGCCTGCCGCTTGACATCATCGGCGTCGAACGCCGCCCCTTTTTCAATCTCGTAACCGCGCACGCGGAAATACTGTTCACCCACACCCTTGATGGAGGCATTGGCCTTGATGTTGCGGTAGCGCACCAATTCGTTGTCGCTGGTGCCGGGCGTGGCGCTGTCCACGTAGACCTGGGACTTCAACGCCTCCATGTCGGACGGGACCAGGGTGTAGATGCTGCCCGCGTCCTCGTCCCCCCAGTCTTTACCGGGATAGACATCGATGACGTTGGTGCCCATGGAACTGATGTCGTTGATCACCTTCTGGCGCGCCCCCTGCCCCAGCGCCACCACCGAGACCACCGAGGTGATGCCGATGATGATGCCCAGCATGGTGAGGAGCGTCCGCATCCGGTGGGAGGCCATGGCGATGAGGGCCATCTTGAACGCCTCGGCGAACCGCCCCCAATGGGCCTGGAGCGGGTTGCCCTCCCCCTCCCCAAGGGGTTTTTCCGGCAATACGGCCTTGTCCTTGGCCACGGCGTTGGGGTTGGGCTGGTCCCGGATGATCTCGCCGTCGCTGATCTCGATGATGCGCTCTGCGTTACCCGCCACCTGCATGTCGTGGGTGACCAGGATGATGGTGTGCCCCCGGCCGTGCAGTTCCTGCAGGATGTTCATCATCTCCTGGCCGCTCTTGCTGTCCAGGGCGCCGGTCGGCTCGTCGGCCAGGATGACGTCGCCCCCGTTCATGAGCGCGCGGGCGATACTCACCCGCTGCTGCTGGCCGCCCGAAAGCTGGTTGGGGCGGTGGTCCTGGCGGTCTTCAAGACCGAGGCGGGCCAGCAGTTCCTGTGCCCTGGCCCGGCGCTGGGCCTTTTTCACCCCGGAATAGACCGCCGGGATCTCGGTGTTCTGGGTCGCGCTCAGGTGCGGCATCAGGTGGTAGCGCTGGAAGATGAAGCCGAAGTATTCCCGGCGCAGCCTGGCCAATTCGTCGCTGGACAGGGCTCCGGTTTCCTGGCCGTTGACCTTGTAGCTCCCCTCGCTGGGACGGTCCAGGCACCCCAGGATATTCATCAGGGTGGATTTTCCCGAGCCGGAAGCGCCGACGATGGCCACCATCTCGCCCGCATGGATGGTCAGGTTGATCCCCTTCAGCACCGGGATCTCCACCCCCCCGGTGACGAACCTGCGCCCCAGTTGGGAGAGTTCGAGTAATGGCGTGCCCATGGTCAGCGCCTCCCGCCCGGCGGTCCGCCGGGGTGCTGGGCGGTCGTCGCGGCCGCCGGCACGGAGGTGCTGTCCCCCACCACGACCTTGTCGCCCTCCTGCAAGCCCTCCAGCACCTGCACGTAGACACCGTTGCCGATGCCCGCGCGGACGGTGCGGGTCTCGGGCTTGTCGTTGCGCAGGACCCGCACCGTATAGCGGCCGTCCTTCAGCTTGTCGCCCAGGGCCGACGTGGGGATGGCCAGGGCATGTTTCGCCTCGTTCAGCACGATGGACACCTGGGCGGTCATGGAGACCCGCAGCTTGTTGTCCGGGTTGGGGACCTCGAACAGACCGTAGTAGTAGACCGCCGACGAACTGGTGCTGGTGCTGCTACTGGTGCTGCTGGTGCTGGTGCTGCTGGAGACCGGGCCCGGCTCTATGGCCCGCAATTTACTGTAGTAGCGGGTATCCGCATCCCCCAGCAGGGTGAAGTAGGTCGTCAGCCCCGGTTTGACCCGCATAACGTCGGCCTCCGAGATCTTCGCCTTCACGGTGATGGTATCCAGGGTGGCCAGGGTGATGATGGTGGTGGCGGTTTGGGTGGACACCACGGTCTGGCCCTCCTCCGTATCGATGGAGATGACGACCCCGTCGATGGGCGCGCTGATCTGGGTGTACCCCAGGTTGGCCTTGGCCGTATCCACGGCAATAACCGCCTTCTTTATCTGGGCATCCAGGGAGGCGATATCGTGGCGGGTACTGTCGAGTGCAGCCTGGGCGCTTTCCAGGTCCGCCTGGGAGGCGGCGTCCTTGGCCGCCATCTGGCGCTGGCGCTGCCAGGCCAGGGCATACTCCTTCAGGAGCGCCTGCTTGGAGAGTTTCTGGGCGCGCAGGTTCTCCACCTGGGCCTCCGCATCCTTGAGGGAGTTCAACTGGGTCACCGAGTCGATCTCGGCCAGCAGTTGCCCCTTTTTCACCTTGTCCCCCAGGGCCACGTGCAGCGTCTTCAACTGTCCGGACACCTGGGCGCCGACCGCGACCGTCTTGAAGGCCTTCAGGATGCCGCTGGCCAGGACGCTCTCCTCGATATCCATCCTGGCGGCGCTGGCGGTGACATACGTGACCTTCTCCTTGGTGAAGAAGAAGTGCTTGACCAGCCACCCCGCACCCAGGAGGACGAGGACGGCACCCAGCGAGACGATTTTTTGCTTACGCGATAGTTTTATCATTGGACCGATCCGTTTCTATGCCTGGCCGCGAACGGCTGCTATTCCGGCCAGGGAAAATGTCATCACATGATCTGCAAACGCCTCAAGATCTTCGATGGGAGCATGGCCGCCGTGCCTTTTGCTCCCGTCCCCCTGCTTGACCCTTTTCATCACCATGGGATTGATGCACATGCTGACGATGCTTATCTCGCAGAAATGCACCTGGGTATCGGAGGCCCGCGGCCCGAGCAGCTCGCGCACCAGGGACTCGGTCTTCTCCCGCAGGGGATTGAGTTCCGACCTCATGACCTCTGACAAGAGGCCGGTAGGGTTGGCAAGCTCCATCCGGGAGATGGCGAAGTCCTTGCACTTCTCGTCGGCAATTCGGGCCAGGAGCGCCCTGACCTGCCCGCGAAGCCGCTCTGCGGCCGGTGCGGCGGCACTCACCCCCCCGTCCGGCGGATGCGCTTTTATGGCCTCGGTAAAGGCATGCAGCCAAGCCTCCCGGTACAGCGCCTCCTTGCTGCCGAAGTAGTAATTCACCGCCGAGATGTTCGCCCCGGCCCGGTTGCAGATATCCGCAACAGTGGCATCGCGGTACCCCTTTGCGACAAACACCTCGCTTGCGGCGGCCAACAGCCTTTCCCGCGTTTTGATGGAATTCTTTTTTGTCATGGCTTTGCCCTGGACACATTTAAAATACATATTTTAAATATACATTTAAAACTGCTATTTTAAATTGTCAAGGGGATTCGTATTTTTTTCAGGATGGATGCCGCGTGTCTGAGAAGAGGGGTGAGAGCCCCCTTGGGGCCGGGAAGCGTTATCTGGCCGAGTCGAAGAGTGTTCCTCCGTCGTTGCCCGCCGGTGTGCGGGCGATTCACAGGGTACCGGGCATCGCCCCGAAGAGGGCGCCGCCCCCCCTGAAACGGTCCCGCGCGGCTAACCGGCCGCCAGGGCGGGTCGCGTCTTTTCTGCACAACAATCCTCGTCGAAAGGGATGGTGAAGTAACGCCAGGTGCCGATACGCAGGAACAGGAGCCTGAACGGTGTTTGCGGATCGTGCGCCGCCAGCAGTTTTTTCAGGTCCTTGAGGCTTCTGGTGGGACTTCCGTCCACCTCCGAAATGATATCGCCGCTCGCCACCCCGGCCAGGTCGGCCGCGCTCCCCCACCTGACCGCCGTGACGATGAGCCCGGCCGCCATTTCCATGCCGCTCCGCAGGGCGGAAACCTGGTCTATTTCAGTGACCGCCATACCCAGAACATCGCACTTCGTCGGTTTTTTACTCTGCGGACCTTTAATATAATCGCCAAATTGCATCGTTGCCTCCCCGATACCCACAGGTATCTCCTGCGCCCCTCCCCCGGGCGGACGGACCGCCCGCGGGAGGGGCGGCCATCCCCGCCGCAGCCCTATCCCCGCTCCTCATCGGAGCCGGGGCAGGGACCGCGCATTTCGTCACCGTCGCCGTACTCTCCCGCTCCCGGCCATCTCCCGCAACCGCACGGCGGCGGCGGTGGCGGCGGCATGAATCCGGCCTCCGGCCCGCGGAACCAAGGCCCCTGCCCGCGACGAAACGGCGGCGGAAACTTCTCGGCGGCAACCCGCTGTTCCGGGGTCAACAGAGCGCTCACCTGGCTCCGTACCCGCTCGCGGGCAACGATCAGCTCGACCTCGGCCTGGGCCTGTTTGGTGGCCAGAGCCCGGATTGCCGCCTCATCGAAGGTTGCGCCGCGGGCGGCATCGTGCAATTGCTTGCGGTATTCACCCAGTTTTTGCATGAGCGTCGCTGTTTTTTCCCGGTCCGCCGCAAAGACCGCCTTGATCTTCGTCTGCTGATCGCCGGTCAGCTTGAGCTGCCGCGTCATATGTGCAATTATCTCTTCGGGAGGCGGAGGAGGAGGCATCATGCCGATCGGCCCGTCCCCCTCTTCCCCCCTCATTCTTTGTCCGTGATCGTCTCCGCCCCCGGCCCAGACGCCGTTCACCCCGAGCGCCGTGGCTGCCAGCAGGGCACACATGATAATCTGCCGTTTCATAAGGATTCTCCTCCCGTAGATTAGTGCCAATTCTTGGCGGTTGTCATCGTTTACCGCGTGCCGGGCCCGCTATTTCTGAGGCCCGGGCGGCGGACCGTCGGGGGCGGCCACCAGGGTTCCGTCCTTGAACTTTTTACAGGTCGCCTTGATCGTATCGCCGCGAGGGGTGACGATCTCCACCGCGGCCCCCTCACTCTTGTCCTTGCAGATATCGAACGCCGCCTGGGGCGGCTTCCTTGGCTCACCGCCCCCCGATGTCCCCAGGCTGGCCCATACCGGGACCGGGGCCAGGGCACTCGCCACACCGAAGATCACCAACCGCTTCACATCGCGTATCCCCATCACATGCTCCTTTCTCCACTCCGCTTATTCCGGCAACACTTTTCCCGCGCTCGCCCGCAAAGGCGGCGGCCGTTTTTTCCCCACCGTTTCCGACAAGACACGTTAACAAGCCAGTATGGCCAAAATATGTAATAAATATGAAAAGAACCGGCACACAATCCTGATGGTGGTGCTCTGTCCGCTGTTTGTGATACTAATGGTAGCAGTCTTGTTTCAGGTCGGCCTGCACGGGTAATGGCAAGAAAGGAACAGAAGTTGATAAAGATACGCATCACCTACCGGTTGTTCCTGGTGATCCTGGCGGCCACGATCCTGACCGTGGTGAGCATGTTCTTCATCATGCAGTGGGGTCTCGAACGGGGCTTCCGGCATTATATGCACGAGGTGGAGCAGACCCAGTTCGCGCGGCTGGCGGTACGGCTGGAGGCGGGCTATGCCGCCCGGGGGAGCTGGGATTACCTGAAGAACGAGCCGGAACAATGGTTCCGGCTCATAATGGAAACGTTCCCGCAAGGACATCCCGCCCCCCCCGAGGGAGGGCCGCCGGAAGCCCGCCGGCCCGGAGACCGGGAACCGGGTCCGTTCCCCTTTGGGCACCCCCCCCGGGAGATCGGCAAACTGTTCCTCCTGCTCGACGGGAATAAACAGCCGATATTCGCTCCACCCGTCATCCCGGCCGATGTCCAGCTCAAGCAGCTCCAACACGACAAGAAGACCGTGGGATACCTGGGACTGATGGCCCACCGGCGGCTCCCCGATGACATCCAGAGCCGCTTTCTCAAGGACATACAATCGGTCCTCACCCTGATGGCGGGAACCCTCGTGCTGCTGGCGGCGGGGCTCGCCCTCCCCCTGGCGCGGCGCCTCGTCCGGCCGATCAAGGCCCTGGCCGCGGCCACCGACCGCCTTGCCGCCGGGGAATTCTCCACCAGGGTGCCGGTGACATCGGCGGATGAACTGGGCCATCTCGCCCGGGGCTTCAACTCCCTGGCCCTGACCCTGGAAAAGAACGAACAGACGCGACGGCAATGGGTGGCCGACATCTCCCACGAGTTGCGCACCCCCCTGGCCATCCTGCGGGGCGAGCTCGAAGCCATTCAGGACAGGATCCGGCCGGCAACCCCGGACGCCATCGATTCGCTCCACGGGGAAGTCATGCGTCTGGAGCACCTGGTGAACGACCTGTATCAGCTTTCCCTCTCCGACGTCGGCGCGCTGACCTATCGCAAGGTGGAAATGGAGCTGGAAACCCTGTTGTCATCGGTATTCGCCAGCTACCGCCCCCAGTTCGCCGCCCGGGGGATCGCCACCACAGCCGCCATACCCCAGGATGGAAAGGCCGTGGTGTTCGGCGATCCCGAACGGATGCACCAGCTTTTTGCCAATCTTTTCGACAATTCCTTGAAATATACCGATCCGGGCGGCACGATCGCCGTTCGCCTGGCCCGCCGCGCTGATCGCGTTACCATCGACGTCGAGGATTCGGCCCCCGGCGTACCGGATAGCGAGCTTGACAGGTTGTTCGAGCGCCTCTATCGCGTGGAGGCATCCCGCAACCGGGCGGCCGGGGGGGCGGGGCTCGGGCTGGCCATCTGCCGCAATATCGTCGAGGCCCACGCCGGTACCATCGACGCCCATCCCTCATCGCTGGGCGGCCTCTGGATAAGAATCGAATTACCGTTGACGGGGAGATGCTCATGAATGGAAAAATACTGATCGTCGAAGATGAAGAAAAACTGGCGGGACTATTGCTCGATTATCTGGAACAGAGCGGTTTCGAGGCCCACTGCTTGACCAACGGCATCCCGGTGGTCGCCTGGATCCGGGAGAACACGCCCAGCCTCATCCTGCTCGACCTCATGCTGCCGGGCCGCGACGGCCTGGAGATCTGCAAGGATATCCGGACCTTCTCCAACGTGCCGGTCATCATGGTCACCGCCCGCGTCGAGGAGATCGACCGCCTGCTCGGGCTCGAACTGGGGGCCGACGACTACATCTGCAAACCGTTCAGTCCGCGCGAGGTCGTAGCGCGGGTCAAGTCGGTCCTGCGCCGGGCCGGAAGCGAACAGACGATCCAGGCGGAGGGGCTCACCCTCGACGAATCGCGCTACCGGGCCACCCTCACGGGTCACGACCTGGACCTCACGGCGGTGGAGTTCAAACTGCTGCAGTTCCTGGCTACCAGTCCGGGACGCATTTACGGCCGGCAGCAGCTCATGGACCAGATCTATCGCGACCAACGCACCGTGTGCGACCGCACCATCGACAGTCACATCAAAAAGCTGCGCAAAAAGATCGCCGTGGCCGATCCCGACCGGGAACTGATCCATTCGGTGTATGGGGTCGGCTATAAATTCGAGATGCTGTAACGGCTTGCGCCTCCGGGAGGCGAAACAGGATCACGGGAAACGACAAACCCCACTGCGGCGCACGGCTGCGGTGGGGTTTGTGCATAAGCGGCAACTCTTGATCCTGAAAAAGCATGTGCCACGGAGGCACGGATAAGATCGCCACGGAATCTACAACCGTTTATCCCCTGCTTTTGATTTTCCTCCGGGCCTCCGTGACCTGGCTGCCTTTACGCTTGTTATGAGTCAAATCCCGGAGACGCCGCTCAATATGCCCAGTACGGCCCGGTCCCCAGGGTGGAGGTCTTGTTGTCGATCCCCACGTAGACGGTCCGCCCCAGGAAGAACGGCAATCCCCAGTCGAACCCGCCGCTCATTGGCCCTCCAAGCGCTGGGAACACCGCGTTGGACGTATTGAACATGGTGATCGCATTGCCGATGGTGAAGGCAACGGTGCCGGACGGCGAACCGGCGTACCCCGCGTTGACGGCGGTCAGGCTCTGGGTCGTGGAGGGGCAGAACCAATCGGAATAGCCGGGGACGGTGCAGGCCGGCAACAGGCTCGTGGACGGGAAAAACAGGCCGTTGGAACCGGTGTCCAGAAAACCGTAGTAGCTCGTACCGTTATAGGTCGTCAGGAATTCGGCATACTGGTCGGAGGGATAGGCCGTTACCGACGATGGGACGTTGTTGGTCTGGGTGCCGATCCCCAGGGTGAGCGAACCGGTGGCCGACGTCGCCCCTGCCGTGGCGACCGTGGGGAGCGTCACTATCACGCCGTTGTTGTCCACCGGCAGGGCCGCGACCGGGTTGATGACCTGGCTGGCAAGGGGAGCGACGCTGGCGACCGTGCTCGTCCCCGAGACACTGTAGTACTGCCTGTTATCGGCATAGTCGCGGCAATCCGTGCCGCAATCCTCTGCGAACAACCCCACCCCCAGGATGCCGTTGAACCCTGCCGCGCTGGGGCTTGCGTCGGCGCTGCTGCAGGTCGCCGGGAGCGTGCCGAAGCCGGAGTTGATCACCTGGATCGGCATCTGCACGGCGTCTTCTCCTCCCAGGACCACATCCGCCGTCATCACCGGACCCCACAACTGCGACCCATCCCCGAACTGCACGCATTCGGCCAGCGACCCGCCGCCGTCGCTGGCAACCTGGGTGAGGGTCACGCCGGTCAGGGCGGTATTGAAGATGCGCAACCCGTAACTGCCGGTATCCAGCAGGATATCGTTGACGGTCTGGCAGGTCGAGGTGCCGGGGCTGCAGATCGTCACGCTGACGCACGGCTTGTTGGGATAGGAACTGGAGGTGCTGCTGGAGCAGAGCGAGCCGTTGACGGTGACGGTAAGCACATTGCTCGCCGTGGTGGTGGTCGTCGTATCGGTACCGCCGGTCGAGGTAGTGCTGGTGGTGCTGCTCGTCCCGCCCCCGGAACCGCAGGCGGAGACGAGTGTCATGACGAGGAAGGCAAAAAACAGGTTACTTGATCTCATCGATGGTTACCCCCGAAGGAATCAAGGCCGGGCTATAGGCCCTCCCCTGCAGATTCCGCATATGGCCCCACTTCTCCACCACGACCTGGTCCGACTGCACCTCTTGCCGCCTGAGCCCCCGCTTGCGCGCGGTTTTCCGCAAAGCGGCCTGATATTCGCCGGCATAGGAGCCGAGAAGGGTGGTGAGGTCCGGATTGACCCGGCCGTTCCAGGCAACGGCGAACACCACGCCGGCCGACGACACGTACTCCCGCACCGTGGTCGAATCGGACTGGTACTCCTGGACCGTGTAGGCGCTGCGGGTCGTGGTGGCGCGGTGCACCGCCGCAAGGGCCGTGCGATCGGCGGTGACCGAAGCGGCGGTTCCGCCGAGGGCGGCCTCCCCGTGCCGGGCGAGGATGAATACGCCCGCGAGGATGCCGAGACAGACTAACCGGACATGGATGCTATCTTTCATAAGGGCCGCCTTTGCAATGTTGCCGCGATAGGGAAATACCGACCGTACTCAACGAACAATTGTATTCTATCAAAATTACACTGTTAAAAATAGAGGATAAAGATGGAAGAACTATGCAGGCATTATGAAAAAGCGGGCGATGCGGCGGCAAATCGCGCTCGAAAATTCCTTTTTTCTTTCACGATATATCCACAGTTCGCGTGTACACATAGGACACTGCCATGAGCAAAAGACGCCGGAGCCGGTTTTCGAGAGGGGCGCGGGACGGTTGCCCCACTCTCCGGGAAAGGAGGTAAAAGAGGCTGATTATATGGAAATTCTCGCGTAGCGCGTGAATGCCCACACGGCGCAAACCACCCCTGACCGCGGAACCAGGCGGTTCCGGCCGGTCGCATCCCACCAGAAGGAGGTCACAAATGTCAATTTCCGGTATTTCTTCCAGCAGCTACAACCCCTTTGTCAAGATCAAGCAGGACTTTCAGGACATCGGCGCCGCCCTGCAATCGGGCAGCCTGACCGCCGCCCAATCGGCGTTCGCCACGCTGCAATCGGACACATCCACGCAAGCGGGCGATACCGACAACCCCATGAGCCAGGACATCCAGAGCCTCGGCACGGCGCTCCAATCCGGCGACCTGACCGATGCCCAGGACGTGCTGGCCAAGATCCAGCAACACATGAAGGGTCACGGGGATTTTGCCAAACAGCAGATGGACCTGGCATCGTCACTCTCCACGGACTCGACGGACTCGACGGACTCCACCGACTCGGCGGATTCGACGAACTCTTCGGACACCAATCCCCTGGCGCAGGACTTCGCGGCCCTGAGCGCGGCGCTCGCCTCGGGCAGCCTGTCCGATGCCCAGACGGCGTTCGCCACGCTCCAGAAGGATGTCGCCGCGCAGAGCGGCGGCCAGGGCAACGACCCGTTCAGCCAGGATATCGCAAGCCTGGGCAGCGCCCTTCAATCCGGCAGCCTGACCGATGCCCGGCAGATCTTCTCCCAGATCGAGGACAAACTTTCCTCTCCGCCGCCGAAACCGCCTGAAGAAACCGCATCCTCCGCATCTTCATCATCCGCGAGCGCCACCCGGGACACCGTCGCCCAAACGCTCCAGGCCCTGCTGGACGCCCTGAACAGCGCCTCGTCGTCCACCTCCTCGACGTCGTCGTCCACGTCAACGGATACGGGCAGCGACAGTTCCGTCACCAACCTGCAAACCCTGCTCAGCTCGGCGCTGAAGAACTACATGCAACTCAGTTCCAACAGCTATGCCCATAATGCGGAAAACAACGCACAGATAGCATCGGCAACCGTCTAGGGAACCGACGGCCTGTTCCGCCACGCGACGGCAGACCGCCATCAACCGGCTGGCCCTCATCGAGGAAGCCTGAAACAAATGCCGACCGACCGAGGCATTTGCACCCCTGAACGAACAATGGCGGACAGTGAACAGACGGGAACCGTGAAGGGACATGGGGCCGGATCGAATGATCCGGCCCCATGTCGTTACCGGTCCGCGGTGAAGTTCTTGTAGAGCGGGGACTGGCGGTACTTGTCGAAAAAAACGGGAAGCAGCTTGAAGTGCCGCCCGACCATCTCTATCTCGTTCTGATCCTTCATCTTCCTCAACACCCTGGTCACCGTCTCGCGGGTGATCTGGACGCGGTCGGCAATGCTCTGCTGCGAGAAGACGGAATTGATGATCACGCCGTGACTGTCCTGCGTCCCCAGGGTCGTGCTGTAATGGGCCAGGGTTGCCCTGATCTTCGACTCCGCATCGTTTATCCCGATGATATTATGGAAGAGCCAACTCTCCCGCAGGCGTCGGCAGAGCACGGCGACAACCTGGAGCAGCGCCTTGTTGTTGTCCAGAAACAACTCGTCGAACGCCTCCTTGGAAATCAACAGAACCCTGCTCGGTTCCATGGCGATCACCGTGGCGAAATCGGTCCTGCCGTCCAGCAGCCCCATGTCGCCGAAGTAATCGCCGCGGTGGCGGAACGCCATTACCCGTTCCTCCCCGCCGGCCGTGATCTCCACAACCCGGACCCGCCCCTTGAGGATGATGTACATCCGCCTGGCAGGGTCATCGGCATGGATGATGATCTCGTCCTTGTGGTAGCTGTAGATGGCGGCTTTCTCCAGCAACGACGCGATCTCCTCATGGGAGAAGCAGGAAAACAGCGGGACATCCCTAACGATCTTGGTCGCCAACTCCGGGTCAAACGTTCTTCGGATCATCGCACGCTCCTTGCCCTGCACCGCTTCCTCTGTAATGCCATACATGGCATACTAAATAGAGTATATCAAATTTTTTTCCATTGGCTTGAACGGCATGCGGTCGCCCGGACCGTATGCGCCCCTCAAGTAGAACGCCTCCCTGGTTGAAATCCGGTGTATAATGAATATATGCAGTTCATGCAGTACGACAGATTTCGGGCAAGGAGGCCTGATCATGGAAGATTTCAAACGCATACTCGTTGTCAGCAGGATGACCATGTACTGCCGGGAAGCCGTCCATTACGGCATTTCGCTGGCACGCAAATACAATGCGGAGCTTTCCATCCTGCACGTTGTCCATAATCCTTTCGGGATCGAAGGATGGAATTTGCCCATCGTCTCCCTTGAGGCGGAATACCAAAAACTCTTCGAAGAGGCGAAAGCGGACCTGGACCGGATCATTCGGGAGGAAAAGGCCAAAGGATTTCCGATCCGGGAACTGATCAAGAGCGGAGACCCGACCGAAGAGGTCCTGAAGACGGTCAAGGACGAAAAGATCGATCTCCTCATCCTGTTGGCGCATGAGGAGGGGCGGATCGAACATTTTCTGTTCGGCCGCAGCAATGAAGAATTGATCCGCAGGATGCCCTGTTCGATCATGCTCGTGAAGAAGGAGCCCAAAGCGATACACTGGTAGGCCGATGGCGGGCGGAGGGGATCTGACGGACGGCGGACGCATGGCCGCCGGCAAGGAGAGCCGGAACGGCAACGATGCGGAGTAATGTGCACTCATTTCCACACACATGCTTTTCTCCCTGCAATAGCCCCAAAAGCGCTCTCGCACGAATATTTCCCTCCGAGGCCCGATCCGCACTTTCCCTCATTGAAAAAATAGCCGATAAATCGTATACTACCGGCCCTAATGAGAGAAGGTCGCCCCTGCCTTCCGAAGAGATACGGCGAGGATAGCGAATATGCCCCACACCGCCCTGGTAGTCGATGACGAACAATCGATACAAAAAATGCTCTCGCTCCTGCTGGCCAAGGCGGGGGACCTTGCCGTCGATTGCGCCTCAAGCATCTCCGAGGCCGAGCGTTTTCTGGCCGATAAGAGATACGATCTGATCATAGCCGACATCTTTCTCGGCAACGGCACCGGCATCGACCTGCTACGCCGCATCAGGGAGTACGACACGAAGGCCCAGGTGGTCCTGATCACCGGACGCCCCGAGGCGGACTCGGCCGCGGAGGCGCTCAGACTGGGGGCGAGCGATTATCTCGCCAAACCCTTCACCCCGCAGCAGATCATCGCCGTCGTCCAGCGCGCCATGCGCACGAAACGCCTGATGGAGGAGAACGAACGCCAACAGGCGAACCTGAACGCCATCTTTCACAGCGCCTCGGACGGCATCATCCTGGTGGACCGCGACAACCGCCTGGCCCAGATCAATGAAGCGGCCCTGCGGTCCTGCCGTTACGGCACGGAGCACCTGGGCGCCTCCCTTCCGGACATCGAATCGGGCTGCACCGGCACATGCGGAAAGGTTCTGGCCGATGTGCTGCGCGACGGCGTCCAGCGCACGATCCGCCGCCTCGAATGCCGGAAGACGGACGGGACAAAACGGATCATCAGCCTCAGCGTTTCTCCCGTGGTCGACGGCGAGGGCGCCATCAACGGGGCCGTGGCCATTCTGCGCGACGAGACGGACCTGGTCTTCCTGGAAAAACAGGTGCACCGGAGAAGCGGCTTTGGCGGCATTGTCGGCGGCAATAACGCCATGCAACGGATGTACACCCTGATCGAGATGCTGGCCGACGTGCAGACCACGGTCCTCGTAAACGGCGAAAGCGGCACCGGCAAAGAGCTGGTGGCGGCGGCGCTGCACCATCAGGGCGTCCGGCGCGACAAGCCGTTCGTGAAGGTCAACTGTTCGGCGCTGGCGGAGCACCTCCTGGAGAGCGAACTGTTCGGCCATGTGCGCGGCGCGTTTACCGGCGCGGTATCCGCCAAGATCGGCCGCTTTCAGAAGGCGAACGGGGGGACGATCTTTCTCGACGAGATCGGCGACATCTCCCTGGCCATGCAGATGAGGCTGTTGCGCGTATTGCAGGAGCAGGAGTTCGAACCGGTCGGCGACTCCACGCCCATCAAGGTCGATGTGCGGGTCGTCGCGGCAACCAACCAGGACCTGGTCGAAAAGGTCCGGCTCGGCACCTTCCGCCACGACCTCTACTACCGCCTGAACGTGGTGCGCCTCGTGATCCCCCCCCTGCGCGACCGCAGGGACGATATCCCGCTTCTGGTGGACTATTTTCTGGAAAAATTCCGCAACAAGTTCGGGAAGGACCTGGGTGCCGTGTCCCACGAGGTCATGACGCTGTTCATGCGCCACCCCTGGCCGGGAAACGTGCGCGAACTGGAGCACGTCCTCGAACATGCCGCGATCCTCTGCCCCACCACGGTCATTGCGGTGGAAGACCTGCCGCAGGACTTCTGCGCCTCCTTTCAGCAGCAGCCGGCGGGCGGCACACCGCCACCCCCTTCGACCATGGAGGATGCCCTTGCCATGGCGGACGGCAACAAGGCCAAGGCCGCCCGCCTGTTGGGCGTCAGCCGCAGCACGCTCTACCGGATGCTTCACGAAGACCCCGCCTCCGACGACACCCCCTGACCGGCGCCGCCCGGTGACCGGGTCTGCGCACACTTCTGTAGCAGGCGACTGACACACATTGTGTGCCATGATACGAATGCGACAGTCCCCATCGGCTTTTCGTCAGCCGTCCCCATTCGCTATTCCCCCTGATTTTAATGAAATTTTTATCCCCCCCCACCCCCCCGCACGAGTCTGGCACACAACGTGGAATAGATACTATCGTGGCCATGACCAGACACAATATGAATCACTAAAAGGGGGATAGCACAATGGCTTTTCTGTTCGGAAACCGCAATGACATGAAAAAAGTTATGGTGTGCCTGTCGGAGTTCGCCAAGGGTAATTTCGATGCGCCGATAGAGCAGTTCCCCGGCAAGAGAGCGATCATCAATGAAACCGTCGAGACGTTACGCCACAACTTGAAAGCCCTCGTTTCCGACGCCGCCATGCTCTCCAAAGCCGCCGTGGAAGGCAAGCTGGCGACCCGTGCGGATGTTTCCGGGCACCAGGGGGATTTCCAAAAGATCGTCTCCGGCGTCAACGATACCCTGGACGCCGTCGTCGGCCCGCTGAACGTGGCGGCGGAATATGTGGACCGGATCGGCAAGGGGGACATTCCGCCCCTGATAACCGACACCTACAGCGGCGACTTCAACGAGATCAAGGTCAACCTCAACCAGTGCATCAACGGCTTGCAGGGATTGGTGGAAGCAAATCAGGTCCTGCAGCGAATCGCCGTAAACGACTACAGCCTGAGCGTAGAAGGTTCCTACCAGGGCATCTTCGCGGAGGTCGCCAAGGCGACCGATGCCGTCAAGGAGCGTGTCGTCAGCGCACGAAACGTTTGCCAGCACATCGCCATAGGGCAATACAAAGAGGACCTGAACGCCCTTAAAAAAATCGGCAAGCGCTCCGACAACGACACCTTGATACCGGCGCTTGTCACCATGATGGAAGCTATTGAAGCGCTGGTGGATGACACCACCATGCTCTCCAAGGCTGCTGTCGGCGGCAAGCTGGCCACCCGCGCCGATGTATCCAAACACCACGGCGACTTCCAGGGCATCGTCTCCGGCATTAACGATACCCTGGATGCCGTCGTCGGCCCGCTGAACGTGGCGGCGGAATATGTGGACCGGATCGGCAAGGGGGACATCCCGCCCCTGATAACCGACACCTACAGCGGCGACTTCAACGAGGTCAAAGTCAACCTCAACCAATGCATCAACGGGCTGCAGGGGCTGGTGGAATCCAAGGAGGTTCTCAAGGCCATGGCCTTGAACGATTACACCCGAAAAGTGGAGGCGTCCTGTCTCGGCATCTTTGCGGACATAGCCCAGGACACCAATGAGGTTCGGGATCGCCTGCTGAACCTCCAGAGGATTGCCACCAATATCTCGAAAGGGGATCTGAGCGATTACGAGGTGTTGGCGAAGATCGAGAAACGATGTGAAAACGACCATCTGATGCCGTCATTGATCTCGATGGAACACGCCATCAAATCTCTCGTGGATGATGCGATCATGCTCTCCGGGGCCGCCGTGGAAGGCAGGCTCGCCACCAGGGCCGACGCCTCCAGACATCACGGGGATTTCCAGAAGATCGTGTCCAGCGTCAACGAGACCCTGGACGCGGTTATCGGCCCGCTGAACGTGGCCGCCGAATACGTGGACCGCATCTCGAAAGGCGACATTCCGCCGGCGATCACGGACAACTACAACGGCGATTTCAACGAGATCAAGATCAACCTCAACATCCTCATCGACGCCACCAACAAGATCACCGCGGCGGCCAAGGAGGTGGCGGGCGGCAACCTCATGGTGGAGTTGAAGGAGCGTTCGTCCGAAGACCAACTGATGCACGCCCTCTCCGACATGGTGGCCAAGCTGGTGGAGGTGGTGAACAACGTGAAGGCCGCCGCCGACAACGTGACGGCAGGCAGCCGCGAGATGAGCGCCAGTTCCGAGGAGATGTCCCAGGGCGCGACGGAGCAGGCGGCCGCGGCCGAGGAGGCGTCCTCCAGCATGGAACAGATGACCGCCAATATCCGCCAGAGCGCCGACAACGCCTCCCAGACCGAGAAGATCGCCATCAAGAGTTCCGAAGACGCCAAGGAGGGCGGCAAGGCGGTGGCCGAGACCGTTTCCGCCATGAAGGAGATCGCCGGCAAGATCTCCATCATCGAGGAGATCGCCCGCCAGACCAACCTGTTGGCCCTGAACGCCGCCATCGAGGCGGCCCGGGCCGGGGAGCACGGCAAAGG